>DCCL01000098.1:19755-36741 GCA_002313795.1 Faecalibacterium prausnitzii | reverse complement strand
CTTGCTTTAATTTTAGAAAAACGAAGTCAAAATTATCTCGTTATATCGTTTAAAAATTGAGTGCTGTATTTTGCAACAGCCTCTGTTTTCTTACTTATGCCCATCAAAAAAGAGAATGCTTCTTCATCAAAATTGAATATTTTACAGAATGCTTGCGGCGCGGTATCATAAGGCCGGAAAGAAGATCCCCGCCGGGATTTGAAGAGAGTATAACCAGTAAACTCCATAGAAAGGACGTACCATTATGATCAAACTGTATGAGAACGGCATCTACCTCGTCAATGGCGAGACCATCTGCTCCTGCCCCGAAGAAGTGGCCCAGAAGTCCGGCATCCACACCTTGAAAGAGGAAGCCGAGAAGGGCACCATGGCCTACGGCATCCTGAAGGCTCACAACAAGAGCGGCAATATGGATCAGCTCCAGCTGAAGTTCGACAGCATGACCAGCCACGATATTACTTATGTGGGCATCATCCAGACCGCCCGCGCTTCCGGCATGAAGCAGTTCCCCCTGCCTTATGTCCTGACCAACTGCCACAACAGCCTGTGCGCTGTGGGCGGCACCATCAACGAGGATGACCACAAGTTTGCCCTGAGCGCTGCCCACAAGTACGGCGGCATCTATGTGCCCACGAACATGGCCAACATCCACAGCTACAACCGCGAGACCATGGCAGGCGGCGGCCGGATGATCCTGGGTTCCGACTCCCACACCCGTTACGGCGCACTGGGCACCATGGCCGTGGGCGAGGGCGGTGGCGAGCTGGCAAAGCAGCTGGTGGGCCGCACCTATGATTTTGCCCGCCCCGGCGTCATCGCCATCTACCTGACCGGTTCTCCCCGCGCTGGCATCGGCCCCCACGACGTGGCCCTGAGCATCTGCGGTGCAGTGTATAAGAACGGCTACGTCAAGAATAAGGTCATGGAGTTCGTCGGCCCCGGCGTGGCAAGCCTGCCCATCGAGTACCGCAACGCCATCGATGTCATGACCACCGAGACCACCTGCTGGTCCTCCATCTGGGTCACGGACGAGGAGACCCAGCGCTACTACACCATCCATGGCCGTCCGCAGGACTTCAAGAAGCTGGACCCTGCCGAAGTCGCTTACTACGATGGCTGCGTCTACATCGACCTGTCCACCATCGAGGCAACCATCGCCATGCCCATGCACCCCTCCAACACCTACACGATCCACGAGCTGCAGGCCAACGCCGCCGACATCCTCCATGCCGTGCAGGAAGAAGCCAACAAGCAGATCAAGGGTGCCAAGATGGACCTGATGAGCAAGTTCCACGACGGCGCGATCTGGGTGGATCAGGGCGAGATCGCAGGCTGTGCAGGCGGCACCTTCGATAACATCTGTGCCGCCGCTGATATCCTGCGGGGCCAGAGCTGCGGCAACGGTGCCTTTACCCTGAGCATCTATCCCGGCTCCATGCCCGCTCTGAGTGAGCTGCTGAAGAACGGCCGCGCCAGTGACCTGGTGAATGCCGGTGCCATCATGCGGGAGTGCTTCTGCGGCCCCTGCTTCGGTGCAGGCGACTGCCCGGCCAACGGTGAGTTCTCCATCCGCCACACCACCCGCAACTTCCCCAACCGCGAGGGTTCCAAGCCCGGCGAGGGCCAGATGGCGGCTGTTGCCCTGATGGACGCCCGCTCCATCGCGGCCACCGCAGCCAACGGCGGCAAGCTGACTGCAGCCACCGATCTGGATGTGGAGTACACCCACCCCGAGTACCACTACAATGCAAACCTGTACGCAAAACGTGTTTACAATGGCTGGGGCCATGCAGAGCCGGATGCAGAGCTGCGCTTCGGCCCGAATATCAAGGACTGGCCCGAGATGCCTGCCCTGACCGACGACCTGCTGGTGAAGGTCTGCTCCTACATCACAGACCCCGTCACCACCACCGATGAGCTCATCCCTTCCGGTGAAACTTCTTCTTATCGCTCCAACCCTGAGCGTCTGTCCGAGTTCGCTCTGTCCCGCCGCGACCCCCAGTATGTGGGCCGCAGCAAGGAGATGCGCCAGATCGAGCGCGACCGTGAGACAGGCAAGGCTCTGCCTGAGGAAGTGCTGAAGGTCTACGAGGCGCTCACCAAAGCCGGCATCAAGAACGACCCGGCCCATACCGATATCGGTTCCACCATCTTCGCCAATATGCCCGGTGACGGCTCTGCCCGGGAGCAGGCTGCTTCCTGCCAGCGCGTGATGGGTGCATCTGCCAACTTTGCAAAACAGTACGCTACCAAGCGCTACCGCTCCAACTGCATCAACTGGGGCATGACTCCCTTCCTGGTGGAGGATCCCGAGGTGTTTGAGCTGGGCGACTACATCTTTGTGCCGGGCCTGCGTCAGGCTGTGCTGGAAAACAAGGCCAGTTTCTCCGCTTACGCCGTCAAGCCTAATGGAACGGTCACGGAGTTCCCGGTCTCCACCGGTGCCCTGACCGAGGCCGAGCGCCAGATCATCGCCGACGGCTGCCTCATCAACTACTACCGCAACAATCAGTAAGCAATCACATATCATCAAACAACTGAGGGCAGGGGCTGTCCCCGCCGGAAACTGCGGGCAACGGCCCCTGCCCTCAGATTTTCAGGAATAAGAGAAAAGGAGAAATTACGATGGCTGAGTATGTTACCACCGCGGAACAGGAAAACCAGATCAAGATCGCACAGGAAAAGCTGGCAGAGCTCATCCGCTCCGACTTCGCCCGCATCGACCGGATGAAGGCAGACAAGGAAGTGACCGACTTTTCCAAGCTGGACACCATCACCATCGGCGTCATGCCCGGTGACGGCATCGGCCCCCTCATCATGAAGCAGGCGCTCCGTGTGCTGAACCAGATGCTGGCTCCCGAAATTGCCAGCGGCAAAGTGAAGATCCGCATCATCGAGGGTATGACGTTCGAGCGCCGGGTGGAGCTGGGCGAGAGCCTGCCCGAGGATGTGCTGAAAGCCTGCAAGGAGTGCAATGTCCTCATCAAAGGACCCTTCACCACGCCCCGTGCCGGTGAGTGCTTCCCGGATGGCACCCCCATGCCCAATATGGTATCGGCCAACAGCCTGCTCCGCCGGGGTCTTGACCTGTTTGCCGCCGTCCGCCCCATCAAGATCCCCGAGAAGGGCATCGACTGGTGCTTCTTCCGGGAGAACATCGAGGGCGAGTACATCTGGGGCAATAAGGGCATTCAGGTGAATGATGACCTTGCCATCGACTTCAAGGTACAGACCAGACAGGGCAGTGAGCGCATTGCTCGTGCCGCCTTTGAGTATGCCCGGAAGAACGGCAAGCACAATGTGACGGCCGTCACCAAGGCTAATATCGTCAAGCTGGCCGACGGCAACTTCCTCAAGGCCGTCCACCACATCGGCGAGACTGAGTACCCCGACATTGAGGTGCAGGAGCGTCTGGTAGACGCCATGACCGCCAAGATGGCAGACCCTGAGTTCACCAGGGGCTGCGAGGTCTTTGTCCTGCCAAATCTGTACGGCGATATCGTCACCGACGCTGCCGCTGAGATGCAGGGAGGTTTAGGCAGTGCTTCCTCCTCCAACATCGGCAATAAGTACGCCCTGTTCGAGGCCATCCACGGAACCGCCCCCTTCCTCATCAATCATGGCCGTGCCCAGTATGCCAACCCCTGCTCCCTCATCCGCGCCGCAGGCCAGCTGATGGCCCACATCGGCTACGGCGACCGCACCGCCAAGCTGGAAAAGGCATTGGACATCTGCTGCAACACCGAGAAGAAGCTGGTCGTCACCACCGACAAGGACGGTGCCACCAGCGAGGAGTTCACCACCTACCTGCTGGATACCATCCAGAAGCTGTGAATGGGAGCAAGGCCACTTGCACTTCTGTCCGATACTCGGTATACTGATGGTACTATCAGGAAAAGGACGGAATGTGCCATGGACGAAAAGGACCTGCAGATCTTTCTGGAGCTTGCCAATACCAAAAACCTGACCCATACAGCAGAAAAGCTGTACCTTGCCCAGCCCACTCTGAGCAAGCGGCTGCAGAATATGGAGACAGAGCTGGGGGCCCCGCTGTTCCTGCGCAGCAAGCAGGGCCTGAGCCTGACCCCGGCGGGGGAGCAGGCCAGGGAGACGTTTGCAGGCATCCAGAGGGAACTGGACACCCTGCGGGAGCGCATCCAGCAGGGCCGGGGCGTCGTGGGCGGCACGCTGAAGGTGGAAGCTTCGCTGGACTACGCCACCTACCGCCTGCCTGCCATTCTGGCGGCTTACACGGCCCGGTATCCGGAAGTGACGCTGAAAGTTTCCAGCGACCACAGCCGCGACTGCATCCGCAAGCTGCAGGAGAGTCAGGCCCACGTGGCCGTCGTCCGGGGCAACTACGACTGGGACGGGGAGTGCATCCTGCTGGAACGGGAAGCCGTCTGCCTGATCCGCAGCAAGAGCAACGCTGATGTTCCGCTGGAACAGCTGCGGTACATCGGCCGTTACTCCAACCCCGAACATATGACCATGAAGGCCCGCTGGCTGATGGAACACAAGCTGGAACCTTCCAGCCCCCTGAATGTGGACGGGCTTTCCACCTGCGTGGCCATGGTGCGGGCCGGGCTGGGCTGGAGCATCGTGCCGGAGATCGGCCTTTCCGGTTTTGATGGCATCATCGAGCCTCTCTTCTTTGCCGACGGCACGCCCCTGACCCGCTCGACCTATCTGCTCTACCGCAAAAAGGAGAGCGAGCTGCCCCAGGTGCGGGAATTTATCCGCCTGGTCTGTACGATGAGCAAAAACTGAATCTCTTTCTTCTTGGAGACCTGCTGTATCGCTGGATGCAGCAGGTCTCTTTTTTGTGTCCGGACGATGAGAGCGATGCGGTCAGGCTGGCAGTGGGAACAAACAGAAAATCTGCCGTGGCGCAAAAATCCCCGCCCTCCGGGGAAAGATAGTTTCCACAGAAAGGCGGGGATCGCTGTTGCAGGTCAGGAAGTTACTTCATATTCAGGACGGATTCCCAGATCTCTTCCACCACCGGGATGCCAAGTTCGCGGTTTTCCTTGATGGTCCGCAGCATTCCCTCGCCGGGCCAGCGGACTTCGCCGTTGGGGGAAGCCGGGGTGCTGGCCTTGATGTCTGCGAGAATGGCGTTGATGATGCCGTCATTTTCCGCCGGAGAGCCGAAGGCAGTGGGATCGATGGCGATCATGATCTGGGTCAGGCCGATCTCATCGCCGAAAGTTCCGATGGTATGCACGGCATTTCCACCGGAGAGAAGCGTGGCGATCAGATCCAGCAGGATGGAGAGGCCGCTGCCCTTCCAGTAGCCGATGGGCAGTGCGCGGCCGCTTTCCTCGATGGAAGCGGGGTCAGTAGTGAGCTGACCTTCTGCGTTGTAGCCGCCGGGCACCGGAAGCTGCTTGCCGGCCAGACGGGTGCTCTCCAGCTTGCCATAGCTGAACTGGCTCAGGGCGCAGTCTACCATGACATGCTGTCCATCAGAGCGGGGGACGGCGAGGATGATGGGATTGTTGCCGATACGGCAGTCCTTGGCACCCCATGCGGGCATATTGGGAGCGGTGTTGGACCAGCAGATGCCGATGCAGCCCTTTTCGGCGGCAGTCCAGCCGTAGGTGCCGCCCCGCATCCAGTGGTTGTTGTTACCTAATGCTACGATGCCGACGCCGTTCTCCCTGGCGAGCTCACAGGCACGCTCCATGGCGCGCTGTGCGTTCAGGGGGCCAAAGCCGCGATGGCCGTCCCAGCGCTCCATGCAGCCCATCCGGGAGACGCATTCTGCGCGGGCAAGAGGATCGATCTCTCCCTTTTCCAGATAGCTGATCACCCGGGGAAAGCGGTTCAGGCCGTGGCTGTACACACCGGAAAGGCTGTTCTGGGCGAATATCACAGCAGCGTCTCTGGCATCCGCCGGGGTGAAACCGTGCTTTTCCAGCACACAGGCAAACAGATCGACCATTTCTTCATAGGCTACACGTTTCATAAAAAATTCCTCCTGGACAATGCCATGGTATGTTATGTAAGCGCTTTCTTAGCATGATTATAGCACATCAAAACGAAAAAACAAGAGCTTTTTACGAAAAAATGTAACCGCTTACATTTTTGGACACAACACACCCCCTACTGCACAGAAAGGGGGGCGCTCAGCCGCTCTGCCGCAGGATGAGCTCAGGCTGCAGGGTGACAGAGGAATAATCTTCGCCGTGCTCGATGCGGCTTTGGAGGAGCTGAACACAGAGCAGTGCGACCTGTTCCGGTTTGTTGTCCACAGAGGTCAGCTCCGGCTCACAGAGGCGGGCATAGGTCGAGTTATCATAGCCCACCACGGCAGTCTGCTCAGGAACGCGCACTCCGGCCCGGAGCAGAGCTTTCAAGGCACCCGCAGCAGTCAGGTCCTCCCCGCAGAGGATGCCGTCCGGGCGGATGCCCGCAGCCAGAAGCTGCTGTACCGCACGGATGCCGTCTTCCAGTGTTTCGCCGGTCTCCAGAATATGGCCGGCGGATTCCAGACCGGCGTTCGCCATCCCGGAGATAAAACCATCCTTTTTGGCAAGGGCACTGTCAGTATCCTTATCCTTGATATAGTAGAGCTGTCGGCGGCCCGTTTTTACCAGATGTTCCACGGCCATCTCTACGCCGCGGCGGTCATCGACCATCACCGAATAGGCATCCGGCAGAGCCAGCGCGCCGTTGGCGAGGACGACCGGTATTTTGCGCAGAAGATTCTCCATCTCTGCACCCTGACAGATGGTGTTGAAAATGGACCCCACCAGAATGATGCCGTCTACCTGTTTCTGCACTACAGCCTGCAGCGTGCGGAGGGTCTCCGTACGGTCGCCGCCGGTGTTGCAGAGGATGACTTCGTATCCCCGGCGGCCGAACTCGCGCTCGATGGTGTAGGTGGTGCGGGCATAGTGGGAATCGCGGATGTCTACGGTAAACACGGCGACAGTGTGCAGGCTTTTGCTGACCATGCCCTGCGCAATGGCACTGGGGGTATAGTTGCAGCGTTTGAGCACCGTTTCGACCTTTGCGCGGGTGTCGGCACGGACGGTATCTTTATGGTTGAGCACGCGGGATACCGTAGCGATGGAAACGCCGGCTTCCCGTGCAATATCGTAAATATTCATAGTTCCTCTGAGATGTGTTTTCTGGTATTCTGACGGTTAAAGCATACCCTGCCGCCGGGCGCTTGTCAAGATGGAGCAGCTCCACGATCCTGCAAAAAAGTTGCCCTTGTTCCGGAAGGAAAACTGGGCTATAATAAAGCCATTCAGGCAAAGAATTTTAACTGAAGGGGGCAATGGGATGAAGCTGTTTCGGTGCGCTGCGGCCTGGCTGCTGATGCTGGCAGCAGCGGTGCTGGCGGCGGTCTGGATGCAGGGACGTTTTGTGGATGCAGTGCGCCTGCCCACCCATACACGGGTGATCGGGGCAACTTATACGACCCTGAGCGACCCGTTTTATGAGACCATTAACGACGAGATACAGATGCAGGTAAAAAGCAACGGCGATCTTCTGCTGGTGCGCGACCCGGGACAGGATCAGGAACGGCAGAACCGGGAGATCGAGGATATGCTGGACAAGGGCATCAAACTGCTCATCGTAAACCCTGTGGATTATGTGGGCGTGACCCCGGCGCTGGAAAAGGCGAAGGAAAAGGGTGTGCCGGTCATCCTCATCGATTCCAAGGTCAGCTCCCCGGAGCTTGTTACCTGCACCATCACCTCCAACAATTACGGCGCCGGGCTGCTGGATGCCCGCCACCTCATCAGCCAGACCAAGAGCGCCCGAATCGTGCTGCTTTCAAACTCGGATTCCTTCTCCAGCTGGGACCGGCTGTCCGGATTCTGCCAGACCCTGACCCAGAGTGGAAACGACTATCAGATCCTGGAACTGCGGGACTGCGGCGGTGAACTGAACCGTGCCATGCGCGATATGGAACAGCTGCTGGAGACCTTCCCGCGCATCGACGTGGTGATGGCCGTCAATGAGCAGGCAGCGCTGGGCGCGATGGCAGCACTGGAAGAAAAGGGTGTGCTCTCCTCTACGCTGGTCTACAGCGTGGATGGTTCCCCGGAGGCCAAGGCACTGATATCGGAAGGACTTATGACGGCCACCTCGGCGCAGTCGCCCCTTCGCATCGGGCAGATGGCCTCAGAAGTCGTGTATGAGATCCTCGAGGGCAAGCCGTATCTGACCAATATCGTGGTTCCGGTGAGCCAGATCGCCCAGGAGGACGTTTCACGATATGGCACGGAGGGCTGGCAATGAAAACAGAACATTTGTCTGCAGGCCTTCAGATGCTTTACAACTCCATCGAACTGCTGACGGTCTTTCTCATCCTCCTCATCTTCGGGGTGCAGCTCATCACCCCGCTCTATGCGGTGCAGATCGGGCAGGCAGATTCCTTTTTGGGGCAGCTTCAGTGGCTTCCTTACCGGCCCAGCATCCTTGCACTGGGCGTCATGCTGGCAGGGGCGGGCAGCATCCTGAGCAAATGCTCCCGGGAATTTGATGTGGGCTTGATCTCCCGCAGCAGCTGGGAGTTCTATCTGCTGGAAGGCGTGCTGTACAGCGCGTCTGCCCTTATTTTTCAGCAGAACTGTGACAAGATTGCACTGTTTGCCATCGTGGATATGGTGGATGACCCTCGCGCCGCCCGGCAGAGACGTTTCCTCGCGGCAATGGCGGTGGTTTATCTGCTCTGCAATATGGACGCGGCCACCAGTGCGCTGCACGCGGTGACGCTCAAACAGTATCTGGCGTTTTACAGCCTGCACGTCCGCAGCATCCTGCAGTTCGTCATTGAGAGTCTGTCGGCGCTGGAAATGATCCTGTTCATCCTGTACATGGTGCTTTTTGTCAGCCAGCAGACCAGCGAAAAGCAGGAGATCCTGAAGCTGAACCAGCAGCTTCAGCAGGCCAATGAGCAGCTGCGTATTTACGCAGAGGAGAGTGCCCATACCGCACAGGTCCAGGAGCGGAACCGTCTTGCGCGGGAAATTCATGATACGCTGGGTCATGTGCTCACCGGCATTACGGCGGGAGCGGATGCCTGCATCCAGATGATGGATGACTCGCCCGAAATGGCCCGCCACCAGATGGAGCTTATCGCGGATACGGCCCGCAACGGCATGAATGACGTCCGCCGTTCGGTCAAGGCGCTGCGTCCGGATTCGCTGGAAAAAGAGAGCCTTTCCGGCGCGCTGAACAAGATGTGCACCAGCATGGCGCAGAGCAGCGGTGCGAACATCCGGCTGGAAGAATCGCTGGCCGGGCTGACCCTCTCACAGGACGAAGAGGACTGCGTGTACCGCACGGTACAGGAGGGCATCACCAATGCCATCCGCCACGGCCATGCCACCCGGGTGGAGGTCTGCTGTTCGGTGCAGGACGGCATTCTGGAAGTGTCCGTGCAGGACAACGGCATCGGATGCAAGAGCGTGACCCCCGGATTTGGCCTGCAGCATATGCAGGAGCGGATGCTCATGCTGGGTGGAAGCTTTTCGTATGAGAACAGCGACGGTTTCTGCATCCGGGCGGAGATCCCGCTGAGGAAAAAAGAAAAAAGCCCGGATCGGTGAAAAGAAAAACAGGAGGAAATGGTATGATAAAGGTGCTTCTGGCAGACGATCAGGAGCTGATCCGTCAGAGCCTCAGCTTCGTGATGAGCAAGCAGGAGGACATCGAGATGGTGGGCACGGCAGCCAATGGCCGCGAAACGCTGGAACTGGTGGAACAGAAACAGCCTGACGTGGTGCTGCTGGACATCCGAATGCCCGAAATGGACGGCGTGGAGTGCACCCGCCGCATCAAGCAGGAATTTCCGGGCATCAAGGTCATTATCCTCACCACCTTTGATGACGATGACTATGTGTTCGACGCCCTGCGCTACGGGGCATCGGGCTACCTGCTCAAGGGCATTTCGGTGGATGGCCTGACCAACGCGGTGCGGGAGGCCGCCCGGGGCGGCTCCATCATTGCGCCGGATGTGGCGTCTAAAGTTTTGCAGATGTTCTCCCGGATGGCGCAGGGAGATGTACAGGTGAGGGTGAACAAGAAGAATGCGCTGGAACTGACCAAGATGGAATGGCAGGTCATCCGGGAAGTGGGCTGCGGCCTGTCCAACAAAGAGATCGCAGGCCGGCTCTATCTCTCGGAGGGCACGGTGCGCAACTACATCAGCAGCATCCTGCGGAAGCTGGAACTCCGTGACCGCACGCAGCTTGCCATCTGGGCCGTGCAGAATCAGAACAGTCAGCCGGAGGCAGGGGTATGATCCGGTACTGGAAAGCCCTGCTGCCCTTTTTTCTGGCGGCTGTCATCATTCTTGTCGCAGTCAACCGCCGGGTGGTGCTTCACATCGGCTTCCCCTGTGACAGCTATTGGGATGTGCCGGGTGAGAACTATTATACATTTATTGACGCGGCCATTGCCCAGTTTGAGAAAGAACACCCGAATGTGACTGTTGAGTATACCAGCGGCATTCTGGTCGATGACTACACCGAATGGCTCAGCGGACAGTATCTGCTGGGGCAGGAGCCGGATGTGGCGGTCATCCTGCCGGAAGACTTCGTTCAGCTCAGCAGCGAAGGTGCGCTGTGCGCACTGGATGAATTCATCGAGCACGACAGCGAAGTGGAGATAAGTGATTTTTACCCGGCTGCTTTGCAGGCCGGAGCAGACAAGGGAACACAGTATGCGCTGCCGCTGGAATGCGTGCCGCAGATGATGTTCATCAACAAGACCCTGCTGCAGAAAGAACACATCCGGATACCGGATGATAACTGGACCTGGGACGAATTTTACAGCCTCTGTGAGCAGCTGACCCGGGACACGGACGGAGACGGCATCATTGACCAGTTCGGGGTGTACGATTACGGCTGGGAAGAAGCGCTGGTGGCCAATGGCTGCTCGCTGTTCAGTGAGGACGGTCAGAGCTGTCTGCTGAATCAGGCCCCGCAGGAAGCCGCCATGCAGTTTGCCCGGCAGATCGCTCAGCTGAACGCAGGGACGGAGCTGGGGGATAAGACCTTTGATGAGGGCAGAGTGGCGTTCCGGCCCATGCTCTTTTCCGAGTACCGCAGCTATGAGCCTTACCCCTGGCGGATCAAGCGCTCCTCGAATTTTGAGTGGGACTGCATCGCAATGCCCCGCGGCACAGACAAAAAGGGTGGGAATTACTCGCAGCTGAGCACCCTGATGCTGGGCATCAGCAAGCGGACGGAGCATTCCCGGCTGGCGTGGGAGCTGCTGAAGACCATTGCCTGCACCCAGGAGATGCAGACCATGGTCTATACGGAGCTGAGCGGCGTGTCCGCACTGCGCAGCGTGACAGAGTCTGCAGAGGTGGCCCGGCTGCTCCAGATGGATTCCCAGGGCACCGCGTCCCGCGGAATGTCCACACTGCCCTCCATCATGGAGAATACCATTGCCACGCCCCGCTTTACCCGGTATCGTCAGGCGATGGAGAGCGCGAACCGCCTCATTACAGATGCCATGTCGGCAGACAAGAACTTTGAGCTGCAGCTGCTGCAGGTGCAACAGCAGCTGGATCTCACTCTGACACGTTGACGAAGATTACACGGAGAAAGTCCGATTTTGTGCAATATGCTGCATAGAGACCGGGCTTTCTTCTCTTTTTTGACGAAAGAAATGACATTTGTCATTTTTATTTGGTATAATGTCACATATCCTTTATGACATTATACAGATGTGAACAAGGCGTGAACATGGTATCCTAAAGCCACAGAAAAAGAGATGGGCCTGCGCGAGGCTCATCCAGGAAGAGCAAGATCGTTTGGAAAAATCAGGAGGAAAATCACAATGAAAAAGATTTCTCGTCGTTCGTTTCTCGCTGTCTGCGGCGCTATGGCTGCAACTGCTGCCCTGACCGCCTGCGGCGGTTCTTCCAGCTCCACCGCTGCCAATACTACAGCTTCCGGCTCCACTGCCGGCAGCGCTGCCTCCGGTGAGGTCTATGAGCTGAAGCTCTCCACCACCCAGACCGATACTTCCATGATCTATCAGGGCCTGCAGGCTGCTGCTGACAAGGTCGCTGAGGACACCGACGGCCATGTCAAGGTCACCATCTACCCCTCCAGCCAGCTGGGCGGTGAGGAAGACATGATCGACCAGGCTCTGCAGGGCATGGGCATCGCCGTCCTGACCGACGCAGGCCGTCTGTCCAGCTACGTCAACGACATCGGCATCATGAACATGGCCTACATCGTGGATAACTACGAGGACGGAATGAAGCTGATGGCCACCGATACCTTCAAGGGCTGGGATGCAGATCTGGCCAACAACGGCATCTGCGGCCTGTGCTACAACTACTACGACGGTGCCCGTTCCTTCATGGGCCACAAGGCTTACAACACCCCCGCTGACCTGAAGGGCGCTGTCATCCGCACCCCCGGTGCTGACCCCTACGTTGAGTCCATCTCCGCTATGGGCGCTACCCCCTACAACATCGCATGGTCCGAGGTCTACAACGGCATCCAGACCAAGTCCATCGACGGCTGCGAGGTCCAGTACACCTCCGCTGTTTCCAGCAAGATCTATGAGGTCTGCGAGTATATCAGCAAGACCGAGCACATCAACCTGTTCAACATGGTCATCTGCGGCCAGGCATGGTTCGACAAGCTGCCTGCTGAGTATCAGGAAGTGATGAAGAAAGACTTCAACGACTGCGCATACCAGAACGCTCAGGACATCATCGCTGCTCAGCCCGATATGGAGCAGACCCTGAAGGACAACGGCATGACCATCGTTGAGGTGGACAAGGATCTGTTCCGTGAGGCTGTCAAGCCCGCATACGAGAAGCTGGGCTGGACCGAACTGCGTGAGCAGCTGTACAAGGAAGCCGGTATCGAGGCCTGATAGGCTCACCCCGAACTCGACTGTAAAGTGAAAACTGTCCTCCTGCATGGCTGCGGCTGTGCAGGAGGTATTGTGAATAAGGACAACTTTTTATGAAGAAATTTTATGAAAAGGTCTGCAAGCTGGAAGAGCTCATCGCTCTGGTCCTGGTTGCGGGCATCGCAATCCTTGTCTTTGTCTCGGCGCTGATGCGTACTTTTGGCCATCCGCTGAACTGGGCACAGGATGTTGCACTGATCGCATTCGCATGGCTGATCTTCCTGGGCAGCGATGTGGCAATGCGCGGCTCCGGCCTGATCGGTGTCGACCTGTTCGTCAAGAAGTTCCCCGCTGCTGTGCAGAAGGGTCTGGACATCGTGTTCAAGATCATCATCGCCGCCTTCCTGTGCGTGCTGATCTACTACGGCATCGGCATGACCACTTCCGGCTGGGCACGTCAGATCACCTCTCTGCACGTCAGCTATGGCTGGGTCACGATGGCTGTGCCTGTGGGTTCCTTCTTTATGCTCATCTCCACCATCCTGAACCTGGTCGAGCGTATCAAGACGCCCGCCGGTCAGGAGATCAAACATGAAGCAGGGAGGGACATCGGCTAATGTTTATTGCAATCGGTATCTTCTTTGTTTTCCTGCTGCTGGGTATGCCGGTGGCATTCTCCATCGGTCTGTCGGGCTTCTCCTTCTTTATGATTCGGAACCTGCCCATGACCGTTCTGGTGCAGAAATCCATCTCCACCTCCCAGAGCTTCACCATGCTGGCCATCCCCCTGTTCATTCTGGCCGGCAACCTGATGAACAGCTGCGGCATCACCAAGCGTCTGATGCGCTTTGCCAATGCCTGCACCGGCCATATGTACGGAAACATCGGTCAGGTCTCCTGCCTGATGTCCACCCTGATGGGCGGTGTCTCCGGTTCTGCTGTTGCAGATGCTTCCATGGAGTGCCGCATCCTCGGACCTGAGATGACCCGTCTGGGCTATGACCGCGGCTGGTCCGCTGCCATCAACGGCCTGTCCGGCCTGATCGTTGCTACCATTCCGCCGAGCATGGGCCTGATCATCTACGGCACTGTCGGTGAAGTTTCCATCGGCCGTCTGTTCATGGCCGGCTGGGTTCCCGGAATCCTGATGTGCGTGCTGCTGATGCTGGCCGTCACTTGGAGTGCCCGCCGCTTTGGCTATAAGCCCGAGCATGATCATCCGGCCCCCTTGTCCGAGATCCTGAAGGCTCTGCTGGACAGTATCTGGGCTATCCTGTTCCCCGTGCTTCTGATCGTCCTCATCCGCTTCGGCATCATGAGCCCCACAGAGTCCGGCTCCTTCGCCTGCGCTTACGCCCTGCTGGTCGGCACCGTGTTCTACCACGAGCTGACCTGGGAGAGCCTGATGCAGACCCTGCGTGACAGCGTGAAGGACATCACCGTTATCACCATCATCCTGGCATTCTCCGGCGTGTTCGGCTACGGCATCGTCTACGATAACATCACCGTCACCATCGCAAACGCTCTGCTGGGCATCACCACCAACAGCGCCCTGCTGCTCCTGCTGGTCGTCGTGTTCCTGCTGATCTGCGGTATGTTCATGGAGACTACCGTTATCGCCCTGATCCTGACTCCTATCCTGCTGCCCGTCATGCGCAGCATCGGTGTCAACGAAGTCGTGTTCGGTATGATCATGATGACCACCGTCACCTTCGGCGTTATGACTCCCCCTGTCGGCACCGCACTGTATGCCGTGTCTGACATTATGGAGTGCCCCATTGAGGAGACCTTCAAGAAAGGCTGGCCCTTCTACCTTGCGGTCGTGGGTGTCATCCTCTTCATGATATTCTTCCCACAGGCGGTGCTCTTCCTGCCGAACCTCGTGTACGGCGCGTAAGCTCCCCAGATAATCTTCTTCATTTCTCTCCGATTTGAACAAATAAAAAAGCAGAGCCTGTCTTTCCGTGCCTTGGAAAGGCAGGCTCTGCGCCTTTTATGGAGGTTTATTATGGTTCCGACGACTGATTTTCCCTTCCTGCTTGACAACCCGCGGGCATGGCGCACCTATCTGGGAGGACGGATGCTGGACGCTCTGCACGGCGATCCCAATGGCGAAGACGGACATTTCCCGGAAGAGTGGATCCTGTCCACCGTTGCAGCCCGCAACGCCGGGCGGGAACAGTTTGCTGAAGAGGGGATGAGCCACCTGCGGGGCACGGACATCACCCTGAAGTCGGTGCTGGAACGGGATCCGGAAGGCTATCTGGGCAAGGGGACAAAGCAGGCTTCGCTGGGCGTTCTGACCAAGCTGATCGATAGTGCCGAGCGGCTGACGCTGCAGGTCCATCCTGATAAGCCGACGGCGCGGCGGCTGTTCCAGAGCCAGTACGGCAAGACGGAGTGCTGGCATATCCTGAGCGGCCATCCAGTAAACGGCGAAGAACCCTGCATCTACTATGGCTTCCAACCGGATATGACCCGGGAACGCTGGGAGGCGCTGTTCCACGCACAGGATATCCCCGGGATGTTGGCGGCCATGCAGAAATATCCAGTGCATCCGGGCGATACCATCCTCATCGAGGGAGGAATGCCCCACGCCATCGGTGCGGGGTGCTTCCTTGTGGAGATACAGGAGCCCACGGACTACACCATCCGGGTAGAACGCACCACCCCCAGCGGCTTTGCAGTGGCAGATTCCATGTGCCACCAGGGACTGGGTTTTGAGAAGATGTTCGAGTGCTTCCACTATGAACCCCACAGCAGGGAAGAAATCCACGACCGGTGGTTCATTGAGCCGGAGACGATCCTGCGCACGGCGGGCGGCAGCATCGCCACGCTGGTGGGCTACCGGAACACGCCGCTCTTCCGTCTGGATGAGGTCAGAGTTTCAGGTGACTTGTCCGTATCCTGTCCGCCCCGCGGCAGCGGCATGTACGTGCTGGAAGGTTCGGGCACACTGAGCGCGAACGGCCGCAGCCTTCCGCTGCAGAAGACGGACCAGCTCTTTGTCCCTGCCGGGACCGGAACGCTTTCCCTGCACGCAGAAGAGCCGCTGCGGGTCCTGCACTTCTATGGGCCGGAAGAATAAGGCTCAGTCGATCTTCTGTCCCTTTATCTCCATGGGGCGGTGATGAGGAGCGTTGGCGACGCCGGAGACATTGCCATTGGAGATGTCGGCGTCTGACATCGATCATTGAAAGCTGGCTTCTGGGCGAGATCGAGCGCACACCGGAAGAACTCATTGCATTCCTGGATATGGTCCTGCAGAACCATATCCGGGGTGCAAAAATGCGCATTCAGGGCAAGGCAGAATAAAAGAAGCTGCTGCAAAACGGGTCAACCATTTTGCAGCAGCTTCTCATTTTTATTTGACTTCAGGTACGTCCAGAAGCTCCCGGCGGATGGCACGGAACTGTTCCGGCACATCTTCGGGCTGGATGTTCTGGACTACATCAAGGGTTCCGGCGGCTTTGGCGGTTTCGTAATACCAGCACTTATAGTTGAGCATCTCCATGGTGTGGTGCAGCTCATCCATCTGCTGCTGCAGAACAGCCCGCTGATGCTGGAACATCTCAAGCCGGGCATCGATGGTATCATTGCCCTTCAGGGCGAGGTCGATATACCGCCGGATGTCCTTGAGGGGCATACCGGCCTTTTTCATGCAGTCGATGACGTGCAGCCACTCGAAGTCCTTTTCCTGAAACTGCCGGATGCCGCCGGCGGAGCGCTCCACGAAGGGCAGCAGGCCCTCTTTATCATAATAACGCAGGGTGGAGGCAGGCACCCCCAGACGCTTGGCCATTTCGCCTACGGTATAAGTCATGATGCACCTCCGGGTCGGCATTTCGACAAAAACGATCAGTCCTCAGAAGAGATATCCTGACCAAAATACTTCTCGCTCAGCTCCTCGAGGGTGTCGTCTGCGCGCAGCTCATCGATGGCGTTATTGATGGCCTCCAGCAGGGTGGCGTCGGCCTCGCCCTTGCGCAGGGGGATGGCAACATGAGAAGCTTCCTTGGTCTGGGCCACCAGCTTGAAGTCGGCATCCGGATGGACATTGAGGTAATCATAGAAGGAGACATCGGCGTTCAGGGTCGCGTCGATGCGGCCGGCGGTCAGCAGCTGGATGGTCTC
>DCCL01000098.1:0-19658 GCA_002313795.1 Faecalibacterium prausnitzii | reverse complement strand
AGGCTGTTGGCGGTGGTCTTGCCCTTCAGGTCCTCAAAGCTCTTGATATCCTCATTGTCTTTGCGGACAGCCAGAGCAGTGTGGATATAGGCGTAAGGGTTGGTGAAGTCGTAGGTCTTGGCGCGCTCATCGGTGACTTCCACGCCGTTGCAGACCATATCGAAGCGGCCGGCATCCAGACCGGCAAACAGGCTGTCCCAGTCGCTCTCGACATACTCGACCTCAAGGCCCAGCTTCTCGGCGATAGCCCGGGAGACCTCGACATCGTAGCCTACCAGGGTGTCATTCTCGTCGTGGTAGCTCCAGGGCTGCCATGCACCCTCGAGGGCAACGGTGATCTTGCCGCTGGCCTGCAGGGTGGCCAGATGGTCATTGGCAGTGGATGCAGCGGCAGACGCAGAGGAAGCTGCGGTGCTGGCAGAACTGCCGGAAGTGCTGCCGGAGCTGCTGGAAGAGCAGCCAGCCAGAGAGAGAACACCGGCTGCTGCCATGACGCTCATAAGGGAGATAAAAGTTCTGCGTTTCATAGTGAAGATCCTTTCTGTGATAGAAGATAAGGTGAAAAATTAAAATAAATAAAGAAAAGCTGCATCGTATCGGCCGGGACGGTCCGGCAGTTCCCTGCCAGCAATCGCAAAACGAGTTTGCGATTGAGCCGCTCGGCACCGCCCTCCCGCCCGGCCTCTGGTGGCGTGACAGATTATTCAGTATGGGCGATCTTTTGCAGGAACTCGCGGGTACGCTCTTCTTTGGGGTGTGCGAAAAACTCCTGCGAAGGTGCATCTTCCACCACGACGCCGTTTTCCATGAAGACGGTGCGGGAAGAGACGTTGCGGGCAAAGCCCATCTCATGGGTGACCACCAGCATGGTCATGCCCTCCTGCGCCAGCTGCCGCATGACGGAGAGCACCTCGCCGGTGAGTTCCGGGTCGAGGGCACTGGTGGGCTCGTCAAAATAGATGATCTCGGGGTCAGAAGCCAATGCCCGGGCGATGGCAACACGCTGCTGCTGGCCGCCGGAGAGCTGGCGGGGGTAATAATCGGCCCGGTCGGCCAGACCGACCTTTTCCAGCATCTTCATGCCGATGGCGTCTGCCTCTGCCTTTGGCATCTTCCGGGCGACGATAAGCCCCTCGGTGACGTTCTGCAGAGCGGTCTTGTTCCGGAAAAGATTGTAGTTCTGGAACACGAAGGCCGTCTTCCGGCGCAGCCGGGCGATGTCAGACTGATTGGCATGGGCAAGGTCGAACACCTCGCCGTCGAAGGTCAGCTGACCGGAATCGGCGGTCTCGAGGAAGTTGAGACAGCGCAGCAGGGTGGTCTTGCCAGAGCCGGAAGGGCCGAGGATGGCGACCACGTCGCCTTTTTCCACGGTCAGATCCACGCCCCGCAGCACATCCAGCGTGCTGACGGGCTTGGGAGCCTTGCGGAAGATACCGGGCTTTACGCCGGGCCGCTCGTAGGTATAGAAGGACTTGTGGACATTGCGGATCTCAAGCATTGCCATAGCAGCCACACTCCTTTCTTACTGGAAGCCGTGGGCGTTGAGCTGGTGTTCCAGCAGGCCCTGCAGCTTGGTGATGACGGTACAGAAGAGCAGATACACCACAGCCACCTCACAATAGATGGGCAGGAAGATGTAGGTGCGGGCGGCCACCCGCTGACCGGCCATGAACAGCTCCGCCACCGTGATATTGGAAGCCAGAGAGGTATCCTTGATCATGCCGATGAGGGAGTTGGACAGGGCAGGCACGGCGGTGCGCAGAGCCTGCGGAAGCACGATGCGGCGCATGACCTGCCACCAGCTCATGCCCACGCAGTAGCCGGCTTCCAGCTGGCCTTGCGGCACACTTTCCAGTGCGCCGCGCATGGTCTCGGCGCAGTAGGCACCCTCGTTGAAGGCGAAGGCGATGACCGCAGCCGGGAAGGCATTCAGCATGATGCCCAGACTCGGCAGGCCGTAGAAGATGATGAAGAGCTGCACCAGAAGAGGCGTGCCCCGGATGACCCAGATATAGAACCGGGCCAGCTGACTGAGCACTGGCACTCTGGCGTACTGCACCAGTGCCACGGCCACGGCAATGACCATGGCCAGGGTAAAGGAGATGAGGGTGAGGGGGATGGTCATGGTGAGGCCAGCCGACAGGATGCGGGGCAGAGCCTCCCAGAGCACGCTGATGGTGCGGTTTGCAAGTAAAGTTTCCAACATGGATAACGTCCTTTTCAAAATATCGACAAACGAACAGGATATGTAGGGAATACCATTATATACCCTAAAGTATGGTAGAAGTCAAGGGGTTTGGGAAAGAAATCCTACAAATCCTACCAAAATACTATAACATGATTTGAAAATGAACGCAAACAGTTTTGAAAAAACGCATGGTATAGATAAAATAGTAGAAAAACACACCCTAACTTTGTGCAGAATGGCAGGATAGTTGACGCGGCAGAGGCTTTCGGGTACAATAGAATCAAATGAGCCTGTATAAGGTACGGGCAGAACAGGCCGCACGCCCCGGCAGCGGGAGCGCGGCGGATACGGAGGACTGAACGTGATGAAACGTATTGGTATTCTGGGTGCAGGCACCTGGGGCATGGCTCTGGCGCGGATGCTGACCGTGAGCGGAAATGATGTGCTGGTGTGGTCGGCCATTGAAAAAGAGATCGATAACCTCTCCACCACCCGCAAACACCCCAATCTGCCGCAGATGAAGATCCCGGACGAACTGCGCTTTACCAAGAGCATCGAAGAGGTCTGCAAGGACAAGGATATCCTGCTGTTCGCAGTGCCGTCGGTGTTCGTCCGCTCCACGGCCGCCAAGGCACGGCCTTATGTGGCGGACGGGCAGATCATCGTGGATGTGGCAAAGGGCATCGAGCCGGACACACTCTACACCATGACCGAGGTGCTGGCCGATGAGCTGGGCAAGGAGGGCGGCCCGAAAAACATCCGCCTCGTGGCCCTGTCCGGCCCCACCCACGCGGAGGAAGTGGCCATCGACCTGCCTACCACCATTGTGTCGGCAAGCCACGATGCAGAGGCCGCTGCATATGTGCAGGAAGTCTTCACCAACAAGGTCATGCGTGTCTATACCAACGATGACATCAAGGGCGTGGAGCTGAGCGGCGCCATGAAGAACGTCATCGCACTGGGCGTGGGCATTTCTACCGGTCTGGGCTACGGCGATAATGCCCGTGCCGCCCTCATCACCCGGGGCATTGCAGAAATCGCCCGGCTGGGCGTGGCCATGGGCTGCAATATCCACACGTTCGCGGGCCTGGCCGGCATCGGCGACCTCATCGTGACGGCTACCAGTATGCACAGCCGGAACAACCGCGCCGGCATCCTCATCGGCAAGGGCGAGACCCCGGAAAATGCCGTCAAGGAAGTTGGCATGGTGGTGGAGGGCATGAACGCCCTGCCCGCTGCGCTGGAACTGGCAGAGCGATACCATGTGGAGATGCCCATCGTCCAGACGGTCAACTCCATCGTCAACAAGGGAATGAGCGCCGCCGAGGCGGTCAGCTCTCTGATGGAGCGCGGCCTGAAGAACGAGCTGCCGAAGGGCTACGAAAAATAAGAGAAAAGGGGCGGGAATATGCCTTCTACCTACGCACACCGCCGCTTTGGCGCGGATGTTCTGGCCCTGCTGCCGGAAGAATTGCGCAAAACGCTGGAACAGCACCGGGAACTCTACGATATGGGCCTCCATGGGCCGGATCTGCTCTTTTACTACAAGGCATTGCAGTCCAACCCGGTGAATCAGCTGGGTAATGCCATGCACGACCAGAAGGGTGAGGCCTTTTTCACCCGCGCCCGCACGGTGGTGGAAGACGAGCCGGACAAAAAGGCCGCGCTGGCCTACGTGTTGGGGTTCATCTGCCACTTTGCACTGGACAGCACCTGTCACCCCTATGTGGAGCAGTATGTCCGGGAGAGCGGCGTGAGCCATTGCGAGATCGAAACGGAGTTTGACAACGCCCTTCTGCGGAAAGATGGCAGAGACCCCATGAAATTCTTCACTGCAAGCCATATCAGACCCAGCCGGGAGCGGGCCGAGGTGGTGGCACCCTTCTATGAGGGCGTTACCGTGGAAGAGATCTACGAGGCCATGAAGGGAATGCTGACGGTGCATCATCTTTTACAGGCAACGAACCCGGTCAAGCGCTGGGGGGTTCTGACGGCCATGCGGGTGGCAGGCAAGTATGAGTTCATGCATGGACTCGTGGCAAACCCGCAGCCCAACCCCAAATGCGCGGAAAGCAGCAAAAAGCTGGAAGAGCTGTATCAGAAGGCCGTCCCGCTGGCCGTAAAGCTCATCACCGAGTATGCCGACGGCAAACCGCTGGGCGGGGAGTATCAGCATACTTTTGGGGAAACGTGAAATGAAAACAGGTTTTGAAGGTCGGAGCTGGTTGGAGGATACAAAATGGTGTGTTGACCAGATACAGACAGATATGTTTTCACTGGAAGATGTGTATCAATTTGAAACAATATTGTCCGAAAAGCATCCGGAAAATAATAATGTTCGTGCAAAAATTCGGCAGCAGCTCCAACAGCTGAGAGACAGAGGATGTATTGAGTTTCTTGGCAGCGGCGTATATCGGAAAAGGTGATGAGCAGATGAAAAGCTACTTCGTGACGATAGAAGAACAGGTATCACAAACCTTTGAAGCAAAGGCTGAAAACGAACAAGAAGCACGAAAAGCAGCGGAAGAAAAGTACAGAAAAGGTGAATTTGTGCTTGAACCGGGAGAAGTTACTGCACGTCGTATGATGGTAACAGGGCCGAACGATGCAGAAGAAATCTGGACGGATTTCTAAAAAAGCATATGAAAGGGAGCTGCCCATGGAACACAAAAGCAAATTCCGGCTGACGAAGCTGGAACGGAACTGGATCTTATACGATGTGGGCAACTCAGCCTTTGTGCTGATGGTGGCCACCCTTATCCCCATCTTTTTCAATGCGCTGGCTGAGGCAGGCGGGCTGAGCACGGTGGAATATCTGGCCTACTGGGGCTATGCAAGCTCTGCGGTGACGGTCATCACGGCCATCCTCAGCCCCATCCTCGGAACGGTGGCGGACACCAAAGGATTCAAAAAGCCCATCTTCATGCTCTGCGTCTGGGTGGGAGTCGTGGGATGCATCGCCATGGGCAAGATGTCGTCGTGGCTGCCTTTCCTCATCATCTTTGTCATCGCAAAGGTGGGCTTTTCGGGGAGTCTGGTGTTCTATGACTCCATGCTCAGCGATGTGACCACCCCGGAGCGGATGGACGAAGTTTCCAGCAAGGGGTATGCCTGGGGCTATATCGGAAGCTGCGTGCCCTTTGTGGCCTGTCTGGGCCTTGTGCTGGGGGCAGACAAGATCGGCATCAGCCAGATGAAAGCGCTGAATCTGGCCCTTCTCCTGACGGCGGCATGGTGGACCATCACGACCCTGCCGCTGATCGGAAGCTACAAACAGCTCCACTATGTGGAGGTGGAACAGCACGCCGTCCGGCAGAGCTTTGCCCGCATCGGGCATACCCTGCGGCATCTGCCGGAGGACAAGCAGGTGTTCTGGTTTCTGCTGGCTTTCTTCTGCTACATCGACGGCGTGTATACCATCATCGATATGGCAACGGCTTACGGTACGGCTCTGGGGCTGGATACCACCGGTCTGCTGCTGGCCCTGCTGGTGACGCAGATCGTGGCGTTCCCCTCGGCCCTTGTCTTCGGGCGGCTCTCGAACAGGTACCCCTCGGCAAAGCTCATCCCGGTCTGTATCGCGGCCTATGCGGGCATCGCAGTGTTTGCGTTCTTCCTGACACAGCAGTGGCAGTTCTGGGTGCTGGCCGTTATCGTGGGGATGTTCCAGGGCGGTGTGCAGGCCCTGAGCCGCTCCCACTTTGCCAAGATCACCCCGCCGGAAAAGTCGGGCGAATACTTTGGCCTGTTCGATATCTGCGGCAAGGGCGCATCGTTTCTGGGCACCATGATCGTCAGTGTGGGCAGTCAGCTCACCGGCAGCGCCAATGTGGGCGTCGGTTCCCTCATCGTGCTGTTCGTCGTGGGCTTCGTGCTCTTCCGGGTGTCCTGCCGACAGGACGAGACTACATATAAGGGCTTCTGAAATTCAGGCTCCTGTTTCGGTTGAAACAGGAGCTTTTTCGGTTGACAGAGTTATGATTCACAAACCGTTCATTGTGTTTTGACGGGCAGAATGATACAATAGAGCAAAAATACCCGGAAAATACAAAAAATAAAAAGGAGCGAGACCATGAAACGATATCCCGGCTATACCCTCGTCAAGAGCGAGGACTGCCCAGAACAGCACGGCACCCTGTCCGTGCTGACCCATGATGTCAGCGGAGCGACCATCCTGCTGGTGGAAAATGAAGACGACAACAAGGCATTCGGCGTCGGATTCGGAACTTTCCCTTCCGATGATACCGGCGTGTTCCATATCCTCGAGCACTCGGTGCTGGCAGGCAGCGAAAAGTACCCGGTGAAGTCGCCGTTCTTACAGCTGCTCAAGAGCAGCATGGCATCTTTCCTCAACGCCATGACCTTTCCGGACAAGACGGTGTACCCCTTTGCCACCCCCAACGAGACCGATTTCATGAACCTGATGGACGTCTACCTCAACGCAGTGTTCTGCCCGCTGGCCATGGTGGACAAAGGGGTGTTCGAGCAGGAGGGCTGGCACCGGGATGAGGATGGCACGGTGAGCGGTGTGGTCTATAACGAGATGCAGGGTGCACTGGCAACGCCGGATGCACAGCTGCAGAATGCGCTGGAGCGGGCCATGTTCCCGGATACGGCCTATGGTTTTGTCTCCGGTGGTGACCCGGCTTCCATCCCGGCCCTGACCTATGAAAAGTACGTCCGCACCTACCACCGCCATTACAGTGCAGACAACTGCTGCATCACGCTGTACGGCAAGATGGACATGGCGGAGAAGCTGGCGTTTCTGGATGAGCACTACCTGAGCCATATGCCCAGGACGGCAAGCCGTCCCCGGCTGACCATGCAGGACGAGCAGACCGGCGTGCGGGTGGATATCCCTTATTACACCGAGAAGCCGGAGCCGGACGAGGCACAGTGTGCGCTGGCATGGTACACCGGTGCCTTTGCCGACCGGGAGCGGCAGCTGGGTGTGGAGATCCTGCTGGATGCCCTGCTGGGCACCAATCAGTCACCCCTGAAAGCGGCGCTGCTGGAAGAAAAACTGGGCGCCGATATCGATGTCGGCTTCGACGACAGCACCTTGCAGCCCACGCTGGAACTGGTGCTGCGGGGCGCTACGGCAGAGTCGGCAGGAAAGTTTGCGGACGCAGTGCGCCGGGCCGTGGATGGCATCCTCGAAAAGGGCATCCCGGAGGAGCTGCTGATGGCAAGTCTGAACTCCACGGAATTTGCCTCCCTGGAACGGCCGGGCAGCATCCCGGATGGCGTGCTGGATGCCATCAATGCGTCCACCGGCTGGCTCCACACCGGCGACCCGGCTCTGCTGCTCCACACCAATGGGTTGTTCGCCTCTCTGAGGGAAAAGCTGCCGCAGGGCTGGTTCAATGAACTGCTGCGGGAGCTGTTTGCCCCCGCACCGGTGGAAATTATCCAGGTGCCTTCCCTGCCTAAAAAGGAAGAGGCTGGTCGAGAAGTCCGCACCGACGGCAAGCTGGTGCTGGACCATCCGCTGACTGCCGCCGACCTCGGCGAGGGCAAGAAGCTGACCCCGGGCAGCAGGGAACGGCTGGCTGGTGCCGAACTGCTGCATCATCCTTCGGCAGGCAGTACCTACCTGAACCTCTACTATGATCTGGGCGGTATGGCTCCGGAAGAGATGCCTTATCTGCACCTGCTGACGGATGTCATCGACGAGCTGGACAGCGCAGGGCACACGGCACAGGAGCTGAACACCCTGCGCAATACCTGGCTGGGCCGCAGCGGTGCATGGCTGGATTACTGGACCGGACGGCAGGAAGGCCGGCCCTGCCATGCCAAGCTCATCGTGGGGATGAGCATGCTGGAACGCAGTCTGGAAAAGGCCGTGGAGCTGGGCGGCGAATGGCTGTATGAGACGAAGCTGACCGGCCCGCAGGCAGAGGCCGCAATGGAGCGGGTGCTGAGTCAGCAGAAGCTGATGATGGAGCAGAGATTCATTCAGGAGGGCAACACCTTCGCCGCCCTGCGGGCAGCGTCCCACTTCTCGGTGGAATCTGCGCTGGGAGAGCGCTGCGACGGCGTGGGTTACTATCACTTTATCTGTGAACTGCTGGAAAAGGCCGACTGGGCCGCGCTGGGCGAGAAACTGGACGCCCTGCGGGAAAAGGTGCTGGGCCATGCAGCCCTGACCGTCAGCCTGCACGGCAGTGATGCGGCCATGGATACCCTCCGCCGCCTGCTGCCCGGCAGTGCCTTTGCCGCCGCAGAGCGGAGCCCGGCCAAGCCCTATGCGGAAGAACTGACCCCGCCGGTGAACGAAGCCTTTGTCATCGACGGCGGTGTGAACTACGATGTGCTGGTCTGGCCCATGGAACGGAAGCTGGAGCGCAAGGTGCTGGCCAGGGTGATGAGCTACGAGTATCTGTGGCATAAGATCCGCGAGGTGGGCGGCGCTTACGGCACCGGCATGGTCACCCAGAACGATGGCACCGAATATCTGTACACCTACCGTGACCCGCACCTGAAGGAAAGCTACGAGACCTTTGCAGAGGGGCCTGCGGAGCTGGCTGCCCGGGACTACACCGAGAAGGACATGAATGAGTTCATCGTGGGCGCTGCGGCAAAGCTGGATACCCCCCGCAAGCCGAAAGATGAGGCAGCGGCCACCGACTGCAAATATTTCTGCGGCATCACCGATGAGATGAACGCCGCCGAGCGGAAAGCTCTGTGCAGTGTGGATGCCGCAGCACTGAAGGCAGAAGCCGCTGACCTGTCGGCCCGGATGGCCAAGGGCGTGCGGGTGGCCTTTGGCAGCAAGGATGCGGTAGAAGCTGCAAAAGACCTGTTTGACCGGGTGGAAACACTGTAAAAAGATGCGGAGACCTCGCAGGAGAGTTTGCGCAGAAAATTGAGTGAGAAGATCCCCTGTCTGTGGAAAAGAACACAGACAGGGGATTTTTGTTGTCCTGAAATATTGCTAACTGTATAAAACGAAATAAAAACTACTTTCAGAGCGGGCGAAAGTGTGTACTCCCGGCAGAGGGAAAAGCATGGTATCCTGTTGCCAGCGAAAGACGAAAGGATGTGAGAACACAGGATGGGGCAGACGAAGCAGGCAGGGGCGGCAAAGGGACTGGACAGCCTCCGGAAGGCCACCGACACCCTGAGCACCATGCTGGCGCAGGAGGTGAAAGACCTGAATGCCCGTCAGCGAACAGCCCGGAAGGAGGGGGAAAGCGACCCCGGCACCATGAAGGGACTGAAGGAAGCGACAGCGGTCCTGAAAGATCTGGCCGGTGTGGTCAAGACCCTGAATGACCAGGGTGTGGACGCCGAAGGGCGGGAATACGGTGTGGTGCTGCTGCCGCCGGTGGAGGATGTATGAACACAGAAGAGCGAAAGGCAGACATCGTATGGCGGCCCCAGCCGAAGCAGCTGGAATTTATGCGTAGGCCGGAGCCGGAAGCACTCTATGGCGGTGCGGCGGGCGGCGGCAAGAGCGATGCCCTGATCATCGAAGCCCTGCGGCAGGTGCATATCCCGCATTACCGGGCCATCATCTTCCGCAAGACCTTCCCGCAGCTCACTGATCTGGTGGACAAGAGCATGAACTACTACCGCCGGGCCTTCCCGGAGGCGCAGTACAACGCCACCAGCCATGTGTGGGTGTTTCCCAGTGGGGCGAAAATTTACTTCGGTTCCATGCAGTACACCAAGGACCGGACGAACTATCAGGGCAAGGCATTCGACTTTATCGGGTTCGATGAGCTGACCCATTTCGAGTGGGAGGAATACAGCTACATGATGAGCCGCAACCGCCCCACCGGCCCGGGCACCCGGGTGTATCTGCGGGCCACCACCAACCCCGGCGGCGTGGGCCACGGCTGGGTAAAGGCGAGATTCATCACGCCTGCCCCGCCCGGCACCCCCATCGTGGAGGAATACCCGGTAAAAATGCCGGACGGCTCCACAAAGGTGCTCCGGCGGGCGCGGGTGTTCATCCCGTCCAGTATCTTCGATAACCCCGCCCTGCTGGAAAATGACCCGGATTATCTGGCCAGCCTCGCTTCCATGCCGGAGGCAGAAAAGCAGGCCCTGCTCTACGGCAGCTGGGATAGCTTTTCGGGACAGGTGTTCACGGAATGGAGGAACGACCCGGCCCATTATCAGGACCAGCGGTGGACCCATGTCATCGCGCCCTTTGCAATCCCGAAGCACTGGAAGATCTACCGGGGTTATGATTTCGGCTTCTCGAAGCCGTTTTCGGTGGGATGGTACGCAGCAGATGAGGAAGGGCGGCTCTACCGCATCAAGGAACTGTACGGCTGCACCGGACGCCCCAACGACGGCCTGCGCATCGACCCGGTGGAACAGGCAAGACGCATCCGGGAGGCAGAGCAGAACGACCCCATGCTCCGGGGCCGGGTCATTCAGGGCATCGCAGACCCGGCTATCTTTGACGAGAGCCGGGGCGAGAGCATTGCCGCAATGATGGAGCGGGGGCCGAACTATCTTCACTGGAGGCCCGGCGACCACACCCGGCTGGCAGGCAAGATGCAGATGCACTACCGGCTGAACTTTGACGGGGAAGGCAGGCCGATGCTGCAGGTGTTCAGCACCTGCAAACACTTCATCCGCACCATCCCGAACCTTGTGTACGACGAGAGCAATGTGGAGGACATCGACACCCGGCAGGAAGACCATATTTACGACGAATGCCGGTATGTGCTGATGGAAAATCCCATCTCACCGCCCTGCCGCAGTGAGACACCGCCGGTGCAGGATGACCCGCTGGAACTGCACCGGAAGGCGAGATTCTACCGGATTTGAGAAAGGAGAAGAGCGTGAACGATTTTTTGGAGGGAAAACCACCCATCGGGCCGGAAGAGGTGGCCGAGGCGGAACAGATCCTGCAGCGGTACAAGGCCGGCAAGGCGGCGCTGGATAAGCGGCTGGTGGACAACGAGCTGTGGTTCCGGATGGGGCACTGGAAAAATTACCAGAACTCTATGATGGAGGGCAAGCCGCAGCCATCCAGCGGCTGGCTGTTCAACAGCATCGCCAACAAGCACGCCGATGCCATGGACAATTACCCCAGCCCCAATGTGCTGCCGCGGGCAGAGGACGACGAAGCAGCGGCACAGGCACTTTCCAGCGTGCTGCCGGTAGTGCTGGAACAGGCCGACTACGAGCAGGTATACAGCGACACATGGTGGCGCAAGCTCAAACAGGGTACCGGCGTCAAAGGCATTTTCTGGGACCCGGAGCAGCGGGGCGGCGTGGGCGAGATCGCCATCCGGCCCATGAACCTGCTCATGCTCTACTGGGAGCCGGGCGTGGAGGATATCCAGGCATCGCCCAACTTTTTCTCCCTGAGTCTGGCCGATACAGCCCAGCTGGAAAGCCGCTGGCCGCAGCTGGCCGGCCACAGCGCCAGCGTGCTGGATGTGCCCCATTACATCCACGACGGAGGTCTGGATACCAGCGATAAGAGCGTGGTGGTGGACTGGTATTATAAAAAGCTTTCGCCCGAGGGCCGGAGCGTTCTGCACTACTGCAAGTTCTGCAACGGCGTGGTGCTCTATGCCAGTGAGAACGATCCGGAACTGGCCCGGAGAGGATTCTATGACCACGGAAAGTATCCCTTTGTGTTCGATCCGCTGTTCATGGAGGAGGACAGCCCGGCAGGCTTCGGGTACATCGATGTGATGAAAGAATGCCAGACCGCCATCGACCGGATGAACCACGCCATGGATGAGAATGTGCTGCTCTCGTCCCGCCAGCGATATGTGCTGAGCGACACCGCAGGCGTCAACGAGGAAGAGCTGACCGACCTCTCGCAGGATATCATCCATGTGGTGGGGAGGCTGAACGATGACAGCTTCCGGCCCCTGCAGACTGCAGGATTGCAGGGCAACAGTCTAAGCTACCGGAACAGCCGCATCGAGGAGCTGAAGGAGATCAGCGGCAACCGGGATATGACGCAGGGCGGCACGGCAGGCGGCGTGACAGCGGCTTCGGCCATTGCGGCCCTGCAGGAGGCAGGCAGCAAGCTGAGCCGGGATATGCTCAAGAGCGCTTACCGGGCCTTTGCAAAGGAATGCTATCTCATCATCGAACTGATGCGGCAGTTTTACGACGAAGAGCGGATCTTCCGCATCACCGGGAAGAGCGGCGAGAGCGAGTTCGTGCGGTTCTCGGGAGCAGTGCTCCGGGCGCAGCCTGCCCAGACCGTGGGCGGCGTGGAGCTGGGCAGCCGGGAGCCGGTGTTCGATATCGTGGTGAGTGCAGAGAAGAAATCGACCTTTTCCCGGCTTTCCCAGAACGAGACGGCCAAGGAATGCTATCAGCTGGGATTTTTCGCACCCGCCAATGCGGACGCGGCGTTGGCAGCGCTGGAAATGATGGATTTTGAGGGCATCGAGAAGGTGCGCCAGCGGGTGCGGCAGAACGGTACGCTGGCACAGCGGCTGGAACAGATGCAGGCACAGGTCACGGCTCTGCTGGCAGAAAAGAACGGGTCGGAAAAGGCAGACGGGGAGCCGTCCCGGCTCAGCGGCCCGGCGGAGAACCTGAGCACCAGAGCCGCTGCGATGGCCATGCAGAAAGGAACAGTGAAATGATCAAAGTAAATTACACCGAGCTGGACGGCCCGGCAGGCCCGACCTGTCGGCTGGAAGCTTCGGGCCACGCCTGTTATGCCCCTGCCGGGCAGGATATCGTGTGTGCGGGGGCAAGCACCCTGATGCAGACCCTCTGCGCATTGCTGGCCGGGGAAGAAAACACAAAAAGTGACGTATGGGACGAGCCGGAAGGCCCCCGGCTGGCAGTGGCGGCGGCAGCGCCTCAGAAACCCTGGGTAGAGGGTGCATTCGAATTTGCAAAGATGGGCTTTGCCCTGCTGGCAGAGCGCTACCCGGATAACATCCGCTTCGCGGACCTGAGCGGCAGAGGAGAAGAATCTATGGTAGATCTGCAGATGTTTGCAGAAGGCGGTGAAGGCGCTCCGGCCCCTGCACTGAGCCATGCTCAGGCACAGCAGGCCATTGCATCCGGCACCATGAAGGCAGAAGAGGCACAGCCTGCCCCGGCTGTGCAGGATAAGACCGAACCGGAAGCGCCCGATGAAAAAGAACCGACTGCGCCGCCTGCCCGGGAAGAGCGCCCGGTACCGCTGCCGCCGATGCCGGATGCAGGGGTGAACACCATCCGCGCACTCCACGCGCAGTGGGCTGCAGAAGAGGCGATGATGCGCCGGGAGGTGCCGGACTTCTCCCTGAAGCGGGAACTGGCTGACCCGGAGATGCGCCGCCTGATGGAACTGCCCGGCATGCGAATGGGGGATGCCTACCGTCTGGCCCACTATAACGAGGTCCTGTGTCAGACTGCCCAGACCGTGGAGCAGGGCGTGGTGGAACGCATCCGTCAGCGGGCGAACCGCCCGGCAGAAAACGGCATCAGCCCCGGCGGCGCGGCCATCACCCGGGCTGATGTGGCAGGCATGACCCGCGCACAGCGGGAGGCGCTGGAACGCCGGGCCATGCACGGGGCCGAGATCGTGTTGTAACGGCTTTTTCCGCACGGAAAAGCCGAAAAATGACCCAGAACAAAATACAGAAAGGACGAACGACATGAAAAACTACAATGTGAAGATGGATCTCCAGCTTTTTGCCGATGTATCTGCGAATCTGCAGAACACCACCGGCACCATGACCAAGGAGATGAAGACCTTCTACGAGAAGCGCCTCATCGACCAGGCAGAGCCCCGTCTGGTGCACGACCAGTTTGCGGATTACTATCCCGTGCCCCAGAACGGCGGCAAGACCATCGAGTTCCGCAAGTACGACAGCCTGCCCAAGGCGTCCACTCCGCTGACCGAGGGCGTGACTCCTAACGGTCAGACCCTGAATGTGACCACCATCACCAGTGACCTGCACCAGTACGGTGGCTGGACCCCGCTGACCGATGTGCTGCAGATGACTGCCATCGACAACAACGTGGTGCAGGCCACCCGCATTCTTGCAAGTCAGGCGGGCCGCACTATGGACAGCATCACCCGCGATGTGCTGGCCGGCAGCACCAACGTCATCTACGCGCCCAAGCTGGGTGCAGACGGCGCAGAGACCGCTGTCACCAGCCGCAAGGCGCTGGACAAGAGCTGTACCCTGACCCCGAAGCTGTTCTTCCGGGCCGCGGCGCAGCTGGGCGCGATGAACGCGGACCCCATCGGCGACAGTTACATTGCCATCATCCACCCCTATGCTGCCTACGACCTCAAGACCTGCAAGGAGTTCATCGAGGCCCACAAGTACGCAGACCCCGAGACCATGTACCGCGGCGAGATCGGCAAACTGGGCAATATCCGCTTCATCGAGACCAGTGAGGCGAAGATCTGGAAGGATTCCACCTGCCCGGAGGGTCTGGCTGTATTCGGCACTCTGGTGCTGGGCGCTCACGCTTACGGCGTCACCGAGCTGGAAGGCGGCGGTCTGGAGCACATCGTCAAACAGCTGGGCTACGGCGATGACCCGCTGAACCAGCGCGCCTCCGTGGGCTGGAAGGGAATGCGCGCGGCAGAGCGTCTGGTGAAACAGTACATGGTGCGCATCGAGAGTGTATCCAGCTATTCCGGTACTGCAGCGGCAAATTGAGCCCGCTCAGGCAGCTTTGAGCTGGACAAAAATAGAAAGGAGAAGCCATGGAAGAAAAGAAGAACATCCGTATCCGCCTGTTCAAGGACAACAGCCGCTATAAGGGCGATCTGTTCGTCAGCGTCAACGGCGTGAATTATAAGATCCGCCGGGGCGTGGAGGTGGAAGTGCCGCCCGAGGTGGCAGAGGTGCTGGAGCACAGCCAGCAGCAGGATGAGAAGACTGCGGCACGCATCGCTGCGGCAGAGACTGCGGCGCAGTAAGCAGTAAAGAGAGCGGTCCGGCGGGGTGGAGGCCTGCCGGGCTTTTTTGAAAAGAGAAAGGAGGCTTTTATGACGGTAGGAGAGGCGATGGAGCGGGCCGAGGAACTGCGTCCGGGCTGCCGTATCCCAGCCATCACCCGGCAGCGCTGGCTCTGCGAGGCAGACGGGATGCTGCGGGAAAAATTCTTCCGGCCCAGCGGAGCCGACAGCCGGGAGGGAGTGGGGGCAGATGCCGCGTGGGAGGACGGTCTGCGGGACGAGGATGTTCTGCTGGTGCCGCCGCCCTTTGATGCCCTGTACCCGCATTATCTCTGCGCCGCGATCGATGCGGCACTGGGTGAGACCGACCGGTATGCAGGCGAACAGGCGCAGTACAACAGTATTCTGGCCGAGATGGCGTCCTGGCTGCGGCAGCAGAACCGCCCCGCCCGGGGATGCCGGTGGCGCTGGTGAGGAGGAAAGAAGATGAGCCTTGCAAACCGGAACGGCCTGAAGAATACCCGGAATATGCTCCGGGTGTTCGGCGGGCTGAATGAGACCTATGGATGCACCGAAGCGGAATACACCGCAGGCATCAACTTTTCGGCCCGGAACTTCCCGGCCCTGAGCACCCGAAGACCCCGCCGGAAGCTGCGGGAGCTGGAAGATCTGAATGGAATGTATCATCTCAACGGGCTGCTGCTGGTCTGCGGCAGAGACCTCGTTTATGTCCCGGATGACGGCGATGAGATGGAACTGACCCTGACGGATGCGGTGGAAGACAGCCGCAAGACTCTGGTGGGCATCGGAACGAAAATTCTGATCTTCCCGGACAAGGTGGCCTTTGATACGGCCAGCAGGGAGGTGAGCGCACTGGGCGCGGCGTGGTCGGGAAAGAATGCCAGTGTGGAGTTTGCGCCCTGCGATGCGGAGGGAAGAGTCTACGAGGTGAGTGGCTGCGGCCCCAGTGAGCCGGACCGGCCGACGGATGGACAGCTCTTTCTGAAGGTGGAAGACCCGGAAAAGCCGTGGAGCAGCGAGAGCACGCTGGAGATCTACAGTGAGTCGTCCGGCAACTGGTCGGCGGTGGCGCTGGACTACTGCCGTATCGCAGCAAAGGGCATCGGAATGGACTTTGCGGCAGAGGACACTGTGACCCTCAGCAGCTCGGGGGCCCGGCAGGCCGGACAGTGGGAAGAACTGGACGGCGACCGCATCGTTTACGATGTGAAGGAGGACGCCATCCGGGTGAAAGCTGACCCGGGCGGGGAGTGGTTCTATGGGCGGCTGTACCGCACCGGTGCCGCAGTGCGGTGGGTGAGCATCGACGGCTCTGTGACCCGGGAACTGGTCTCGCCGAAAACGGTGGAACTGGAACGCCGGGTGCCGGATATGGATCACCTGACCGAGTGCGACAACCGGGTGTGGGGCTGTTCCAGCCGGGAAAACGTCATCTATGCCTGCAAGCTGGGCGACCCCACCAACTGGTTCTCCTATCGCGGCATCGCAGCAGACAGTTATGCTGTCACGGTGGGCAGCGATGGTGCCTTCACCGGGGCGGCCACCTGCATGGGGTATGCGCTCTTTTTCAAGGAAAACACCCTCCACAAGCTCTATGGCTCCAAGCCCTCGGATTTTCAGCTCAGCAGTCTGCGCTGCCGGGGCGTGGCAAAAGGAGCAGCCCGGAGTCTCTGTGTCATCAATGAGACGCTCTATTATCTCTCGCCCGATGGGGTGATGGAGTGGGACGGAAGCATCCCGTCCAAGGTGTCGGCGGCGCTGGATACGGCCCGGCTGACCAATGTAAAATATGCCGCAGGCGGCACGCTGGACGGACGGTATTATCTGCATCTGGTGCGAGGCAGCGGAGAGGCACAGACCGTGCGGCTGCTGGTTTACGACACGGAGCGGGGACTGTGGCAGGAAGAGGACGTCTGCTCCTACGAGATGGCCGGAAGCGGCGGGCAGCTCTACCTCTGGGATGGCAAAGCACTCTGGGCTGCGGATGCCGAACGGGAAGAGGGCTGGCAGCAGGCAGAGGGCATTGAGGATGGAGTACGGTTTGAGCTGACCAGCGGCGAGATCGGGCAGGACAGCCCGGAAGAACTGTATCTTTCCCGGTTGACTCTCCGGCTGGAAACAGAGACGCGAAGCAGAGTCGAGGTGGATGTGAGTTATGACGGCGGAGAGTGGGAGCTGCTGGCACAGCGGACTGCCGAGGGCAGGCAGAGGCTGGATATTCCCTTTGTGCCCCGGCGCTGCGGGAGTCTGCGGCTGCGCCTGAAGGGAAAAGGACAGATCACCCTCCGCAGCCTGACCCGCACCACGGCCTCGGCAAAGGGCGGAGTCCTGACACAGGAGGTGGAATGAGATGGCAAGCATTACGGGACTTTCAAAGATCGGCCTGCCGCATCTGAGCGAGAACATGGACCCGGAGGATGCACGGGCGATACGGAACTATCTGTACCAGATGCAGGAGCAGCTGCAATATGTGCTCTGCAATCTGGACACGGAAAATCTGTCGGAGTCGCTGCGCAGCCGACTGAACGGCACCCGGTAACGGAAAGGAGAAAGTATGAGCACAGAGAAAAAGAAGGAGGAACAGCTGCTGGCCCAGCTCAACGGGCAGGCGGTGCAGGAGAACCGTCCGGCAGCGCAGTCGTATACCACAGCCGGGCTGAACAGCCGCGTGGATGTGGAAAACGCACTGGCCGGGGCAGAATACCGGCCCTCCCAAAATGTAGTGGACGCGGCGGCTGACCTGAAAAACTGGGAGAACAACCGCCCGGAAAAATACCAGAGCAGCTATCAGGGCCGCATTGATGAACTGATCAGCCAGCTGACCGGGCGGGACAGTTTCCGATACAGCTATGCGAATGACCCGCTTTACCGCCAGTATGCCCAGCAGTACACCCAGAATGCCCGGAACGCCAGCGCAGATGCCGCCGCGCAGGCTGCGGCACTCACCGGCGGTTATGGCTCCAGCTATGCGGCCAGCGTGGCACAGCAGGCTTACCAGCAGCAGATCGGTGCCCTGAACGATGCGCTGCCGTCCCTTTACCGGCTGGCACTGGACACCTACAGCAGCGAGGGCGATGAGATGGTGAAACAGCTGGAACAGCTGGGCACCCGGGAACAGAGCGAGCGGGAACAGTACAGCGCAGAGCTGGCAGATTACTACAACCAGCTCGACCGGAAAGGCAATGCCTACAACGCAGCCTATCAGCAGGACTACGGGCAGTACCAGAACTATCTGAGCAGACTGGACACCCTGCACGGCTATTACTCGGCGCAGGAGCAGCAGGCTATTGCCCAGCGTCAGCAGGCGTTCAACAATGTGATGACGGTTTTGGGCGTTATCGGAGACGCGGTGCAGCTGGCTATCACCGGCACCACCGGCCTTGGCACACTGGCAGGAAGTCTGGCCAACACCGGTTACAATATGTATGCGAAAGACCGGGCCTACGAGGCAGAGCGGGCAGACACTGCATGGAGTCAGCAGATGCAGGAGAACCAGCGTCAGGACAGTCTGGCCCAGCAGCAGTACAAGAACGAACTGGCGGAGCGGCAGTATCAGGATGCCATGCGCCAGCAGGAGTTCGACAACAATGTGACCACCCAGAAGCTGAACATCGCCAAGGGCGAGTGGGCCCTGAAGCAGTCCAAAGCAGAGCAGAGTGCGCAGCAGGCCGCAGCCAACAAGGCGGCGAAAAGCACGGGCAGCTCCGGCGGCAAAGGACTCTCGGAGGGAAGCGGCAGTCTGGGAGCAGGTGCTGCAGGAAATTCGATCCTCGTGCCCTACAGCGCAGCGCGGCTGCGCAGTCTGGGGCGGAGCGACAGCGCCATCCGGAATGAACTGTTGAAAGAGGGCTATTCCAGCGAGGAAATCAAGAAAATCTTTCAGCAGATGGGCCGATGAAAGATAGAAGTCCGCATTTTAGAAGTATAGACAGCATCCGCAGACTGCACGTCGCAAAGATGCCGCTTTGTACGGCACTACTGTGAACGCTGCGATAAAGCAAAAAAGACCGCAGCCATGGGACAGGGAGATGTCCCGGGCTGCGGCCTGATTTTTATATGATTTTATAGGATGAGATACAGAGAAAGGAAAACGATTTATGCGTTATGCTTAGTGATCCTTTTGCAGCTGAACAGCTGTTTTTTGGACTGCCGGGGAATACCGGGGCAGGAGGCATGGGCTGCATCTTATCGGCAGGGCAGTCCGGCAGTTCCCTGCCAGCTATCGCAAACGAGTTTGCGATTGAGCCGCCCGGCCTCCGGTGGCGGAGGGCAGCAGACCGGGAGCGTCAAGGCTCCCGGTTTGAGTTTCACTGGGCAAAGAAAAAGACCCGCAAGCATATGCTCGCGGGTCTTTTTAGTGGGGTGCCCAGTGGGACTCGAACCCACGGTCTCCAGATCCACAATCTGGCGCGTTAACCGACTACGCTATGGGCACCACATCAATGCGCCCGAAGGGACTCGAACCCCCGGCCCACTGCTTAGAAGGCAGTTGCTCTATCCACCTGAGCTACGGGCGCACGTTGTTATCCCAATGGGTTCCGATATGGTTTGCAGTCGTGAGTCGTTGCACGCTGCGAGAAGTATAATACCATA
>DCCL01000097.1 GCA_002313795.1 Faecalibacterium prausnitzii | reverse complement strand
CCCGCGTATGCGGGGAAAAGTTTGTGTCGTCCGCATCCGGCAGGGTGATGCCGGGATCACCCCCGCGTATGCGGGGAAAAGTGCGGTATGGATTACAGAAACCGGCAGGCAGTAGGATCACCCCCGCGTATGCGGGGAAAAGACAAAAGAGGATTTTGTGGAGCCGCGTCCGCCGGGATCACCCCCGCGTATGCGGGGAAAAGTTTTACCAACGGAAGCCCAGTTTGTCGAGAAAAGGATCACCCCCGCGTATGCGGGGAAAAGCATTTCTTTGACAATGTAATCATACTTGCCAGAGGATCACCCCCGCGTATGCGGGGAAAAGGTTGGTAAGGCTGCCAGTATCGACATCAAGCAGGGATCACCCCCGCGTATGCGGGGAAAAGTTCCAGATAGAAGTTCACATTTTTCATGCCGTAGGATCACCCCCGCGTATGCGGGGAAAAGAGCTCAAAGCTCTTATACCGGTCGGTCTGGCTGGGATCACCCCCGCGTATGCGGGGAAAAGATGATTCCACCGTCGTTCCCTTGAGATTCACTGGGATCACCCCCGCGTATGCGGGGAAAAGTCAAGTCGCGCTTGAGGGCCGCTGCGTGCTGCGGGATCACCCCCGCGTATGCGGGGAAAAGGTGCGTCGGTTGTACCATCTAATGTCTCTCCGGGGATCACCCCCGCGTATGCGGGGAAAAGGCTTTTCACTTTCAGGTGTCAATGTGCGGATCAGGATCACCCCCGCGTATGCGGGGAAAAGTCGTTGGTCAGGAAATCGAGCACCGCGCGGGTGGGATCACCCCCGCGTATGCGGGGAAAAGCCTCACATATACAAAAATAGGCAGCCAACCAGCGGATCACCCCCGCGTATGCGGGGAAAAGCGGAAAGTCCGGAGCAGCTGAAAATCCGGGAGAGGATCACCCCCGCGTATGCGGGGAAAAGTCCCTTCAGGAAGTCTACCCACACCCTCAGGGAGGATCACCCCCGCGTATGCGGGGAAAAGCGCCCGGAACTTTCGCGGCCAGGCGCCCCGCTAGGATCACCCCCGCGTATGCGGGGAAAAGCGGTGCTTTCTGCCACATCGTTCAGCTTTGCGGGGATCACCCCCGCGTATGCGGGGAAAAGTGCAAGCTGTTGCTCGCCTGAATCTGCGGCGCGGGATCACCCCCGCGTATGCGGGGAAAAGGCGCAAAGGGAGGGGAGCGCCATGTGGCACAAGGGATCACCCCCGCGTATGCGGGGAAAAGTAGTGCACTTTGCCATCGATGGATTTGGTCAGAGGATCACCCCCGCGTATGCGGGGAAAAGCATTTGGTGGGGTCTCCACCAGCAAGACGGCGGGGATCACCCCCGCGTATGCGGGGAAAAGCGAAGTCCCCACCAAGGGTGCCATTCTGGCAGAGGATCACCCCCGCGTATGCGGGGAAAAGAAAACAGTTTCCCGAAACCGCCGCCTGTGTATGGGATCACCCCCGCGTATGCGGGGAAAAGGAAAAATCTGCCGCCGCTGAAACGCAAAAACAGGGATCACCCCCGCGTATGCGGGGAAAAGGGATGGGGATAATGCGGTTTTTGCCCGCCTCGGGGATCACCCCCGCGTATGCGGGGAAAAGAACCACTGCGTCGAAACAGGCGAGGTGCAGATGGGATCACCCCCGCGTATGCGGGGAAAAGGGCATGGAGTTGGTCCGCCAGATCTATCCCAAGGGATCACCCCCGCGTATGCGGGGAAAAGACTAAACAGATCCCATACCAGCGTTCTTTTTACCTGCCATCTACGCCCGGTTCATTCAGTTTCGCATAGACTTTCTGAATAAGGCGGCAGTCCGGCAGGGCGCGATGCTCCACCACATCTGCTACCTCAAAGTGTTGTGCCAATGTGAGCAGCTTGAAATTCGGCACCCCTGATACCTTCCGGCGGGCAAGCTGCAGAAGGTCTGCACTGCGGCTGGTCAGGATGGGCCGTTTATTCCGGATGCAGGCTGTGCGCAGAAAATCAAGGTCAAATTTCAGATTGTGCCCCACCAGCATATCTCCGCCGATAAAATCCAGAAATGCATCCAGCGCCGCTTGAGGCTCCATGCCCTCTTCCAGCATTTCCGGCGTGATGCCGGTAAGCTTTGTGACCGTTTCCGGCAGTGGTGCCGTCTGCCGGACCAGAATGGCAAACTCTTCGGCGGGCTGACCAGCCCGCACCCGGAGCGCACCGTATTCCACGATGGCATCCGATGCCGCATTCAGGCCGGTGGTTTCCAAATCGACCACCGTATAGTTTCCGCCTCCGGAGGGCTTTGCCGCTTTCCGGGCCATTTTCTGGGCCATCTGACGTTTGGCGGCATTGCTGAATCCGGGCTTGAGTTCCACCGTCTGGGTCTGGGTCTGCGGGAGCGGACGCCGCATCAGTTTGATGCCGTCAAAGTCCACGGCCTCCCACGTCGTGTTATGGGTGCGGAAATCCATCCGCTGCTCCCCGTTGGTCGTGTACACCATGGTAGCCTGTCCGTTTTTCAGGTTCTCGCAGACCCTGTCCCACACCGCATCCCGCACCCGGCTGCTGACGTTGCCCACATAGACGCCTGTGTTGATCTCGCACAGCCATTTGGAGAGGTCGCCTCTCAGGCGGGGAGGGCAGTTGGTCATCGTCAGGACAATGATGGCTCCTCACCTTCCTCCTCGTCAAAGTAGTTGATGCCGTTTGCCACGGTGCCGACTTTGTTATCCCAGAGATAGACGGCCTCCTGCTCCTCATCCTGTTCTTCTTCGGTCAGGAACAGATACCGGATATCGTGCACCATCCGTTCCAGGATATGGTGCTCCACCATGGCGTCCCGCACCCGGCGGCGCACCACTGCCGGAAGGTCTTCCGGTGCCTGTGCTGCCACCTCAAAGGCAATGGGGATCGTCACCTCTGCCTTGTACAGATCGGCGACGTCATACACAAAAGAGCATTCATGGCCCACATGCACGAACCCCAGTCCCGGTTCGCAGCCCAGCGCCACAATGACCGCATGGGCCAGACCGTACAGGCAGGCGTGGCCCGCCGAAAGTGCCTGATTGACCGGGTCTCCGCCCGCAAAATCCTCCGGGCGGTAAAGACGTCCACTCCACGGCACACCGGTTTCCCGGGAGGCTTTGCGGTAGACTTCCCGCACCCGGCTTCCTTCTCTGCCCCGCAGCTGCTGCATGGTCAGCTTTGACACATCCTCTTCCGGAAAGCGCAGCTGGTACATCTTCCGCACCACTTCCAGATGCTTCCGGGTATTGGTCACAAGCTCTGCCTGCCGCAGCAGCAGCCGGGAGTGGGTGGTCAGCGGGCGGCCATGGGCGTAGTAGCGCACACCGTGTTCACCCACCCAGACAGCGCCCACGCCGGTATCGCCCATCAGCTCCATGGCCCGGTGTGTCACCCGGGTGCCCGGCCCCAGCAGCAGGACGGATATCCCTGCTGCCGGGATGCTGACGATTCCCTTTTCGTCGGTCACGGTGATGGCACCGTCCTGCCGACCAAGGGTACAGTGTTCAAGATACAGAAATGTCATCCGGTCCCGCACCTGCGGCAGTGCCTGCAGCTCCGGCCGGATGAGGCCCGGAATATCAGCCATCGCCGTTTCTCCTCCGAATGACGGTCATCAGGCCAAGGCCGTATGCCTTGCCCCGCCCCAGACCCTCGCACAGCGTGGCACGGAAAGCTTCTGGATCTGTCACCTGCAAAATGCCCTCATAGGTCACTGCCAGCAGCGTGACCGGGCGGGTGCCGTTCTTCCGGAAATGATAGGTCTTCTTCTGAGTCACCACAAAGCCGTTTTCCGGCAGCAGAAAACCATGCTTTTCTGCCTGAGCGCGGAGCCATGCCTCCTGTTCTGCTTCGATATAGCAAGGCTTCAGCACACCACGGGCCTGCGGGTCTGCCGGGTCTCTCTGGCTGCGCGTCGGGTTGGCGGTCAGGCGGAACTGCCAGCAGCTGCCCGGCGTCACCCGTTCCAGCAGAGGGGTATAATCCCGGGTCTCCGGAGCCGCACCGGTGCCGAACTGCTCACACAGACCGGTCAGATCCGGCACCTCCTCGCTGAGCAGGAGCAGATACAGCTTTTCACCCAGCTGGTCGAGACGCCACAATCTGCGCTGCCGCTCCCCGGCAAAGGAGCTCTCCACTGCGCCGTGGAACTTCTGGGGTGAGACCAGTGCTGTCATGGTGCTGCGCCGGGTGGGGTCAAGCTCTGCACGTGATAAATACATTGTTCATCACCTCAATTCTGCCATTGCGTCATGTTCTGTGGTTCCGGGCATTTCGGGCAGTGCCACCGTCCACTCCCGTACCGGACGGAACCCATACTGCCGGTGGATGGGGCTGAAGGACACCGGCTGGTCGCACTGCGGCACAGCCTTCTCGTCTGCCGGGTCCGCGTCTGCTGTGACTCGCAGCGTTTTCGAGCTGACCCGCCGGGTCAGAGGCGGCTCCTGCTGCATGGCATCCATCAGCGCTTTGTCCCGGACGCCCAGACAGAGCGGCAGGGTGGGCGGACAGGAGCGCCGCCCCAGATAGAGCGGATAGGCCGGGTGCCGCAGGGCTTCTCTCAGCTCTTCCAGCAGGGCGTCATCCTCGCTTTCCAGTCCCACCAGAAAAACGGCATCCTGCAAATAATGTCGGTAGGTCACATAGGGAGCTTTGCCTTTCCGGCGGTCTTCTTCCCGGATGGCCGTGTGGAAATCCACCAGCAGGCTCCCTTCCTGATCCGCCCGGACAGCGAACCGCAGGCGGCTCAGCCGGGCAAGCCCGGCATCATCGTCCCGGCGCAGGCCGAGGGCCGCTGCCAGCATCCCGAGCACGCCGCTTTTGGTGGGCTCCCGGTTCGTTTTGCGCGTTTCAAATTTGGAATCTGCACCCCATGACTGCAGGGGCGCAGCCAGCCGAAGCAATAAGGTTGCCATGGTCACACCTCGTTTCCGGGCAGCTTCTCCTTCACGGCATTTTCCAGTGCAGCCAGCATCGCTTTCATGGGCATCTCCGGGGCCAGCTCTTCCAGACCGCCGCCCACAGCGAAGCTCTGCACCGGAGCATCTGCAAAGCTGGTGTAGACTTTCTGTGCATACTCCTTCAATGCCTTTTGGGACGGTTCTGCATAGCCCTCTGCACTCTTTTGCACCGGCTTTTCAAAGGCCCCGCAGAGGTTCACCGGCTGGTCTTCCCGCAGGGTGACATACACGGCATCCGGCAGGGTGCGGTTCGCAAAGCTGTTCTGCTTGCCTGTGGGCATCGAGCGGATAAAGGCTTCGCCAAAGGCCCGGATGGCCTGTGCCGCCTTTTCGGCCCCCAAAAGCTGCGCCAGTTCCACCACATTGACGGTGGCGTAGCGGTACAGGGTGGAAGAGTTATACTCCACCGTTCCCAGATGGCCCGCGCCCGACGAATCTTCCGGCGCGCAGTCATCCACTGCCGTGAAGTAATCGAACTCATTCTGCACCGCGTGGGTGGAGATGCTGTGTGCCACCTGTGCGGCAGCATCGTAATTCAGGAACGGGTCGCTGGCCACCATCCGGCCAAACAGCGCCATATCCACCGAGGGGTTTTCTTTCAGAGCCTTTTTGTAGGTGTCCTTGTCGTCACAGCCTTCTGCAGCCAGCTGTGCCAGCGCACGGACCTGCGCCACGCTCAGGAAAAGCAGTGCCGCATTGTTGTCGTCCTTCATCTTGATGCCCGCATTTTCCAGCGCCTTTTTTGCGGTCTTTTTCCGCTTGCCCTCATCCTCTTCCGGAGTGAGTGCAGCCAGTTCCTCTGCCACTAGGTCCACCGCTTTCAGGGTGCGCTTGCCGGTCTCCACCGTATCTGCCATCTCGTCGGCAAACATCATCCGCACCGCGTGCTTCCATGCCTGGGAGGACACCCGGGCACGGGTGGCACCGCCATAGACTGCAGTCTTGGGGCTGCCGGTATCATCGCGGTTCACGCAGCTGGGCGGCACCGTCTGCAGCACATGAAAATCGACATATAAACGCTTGACATCCATTTCAATTCTCCTTTTCTTTGTTTTCCGATGCATCTGCACTCATCCGATACAGATCCCGTCCCCACTGCAGGCGGACACTGGCCGCGCCCTCCGGGAACTGGAACCGATACAGCTCTTCCGCCAGCTGCGGGTAATCCAGCGGCAGGTCTGCCCGCCGCAGCAGCTGAATCATTCCCCGCAGGTGGTGCGACACCTCCGGCATGGAATCCGACGTTGCCAGCGCATTGAACCGCCGCAGGACACTGCTTTCCGTCCAGTCCTGCCCGGGTGCTGCCGACTTTTCTGCCAGCTGACGCACAGCCTTGCCCAGGGTGCAGCCCGGCTGATTCATAGAGGGGGTGCGGTCGCCCTGCTGGTGCAGCGCGTAGAGCGTCAGCGAGAGATAGACGGCCCATTCCGCTGCCGAAGGTTCTTTTCCTCCCCAGAGAGTCTGGTCCATCTGTTCCAGAAAGCTTCCCCATAATTCGGGCAGGTCGCCGGGACGGTGTCCCACACCACGGCGCAGTTCTGCCAGCTCTGCCCGCCACTGCGGTTCCGGCAGGCTTTGCAGCCGCATCAGCTGACGGCTCACACAGCTTTTCACATCATTTGCTTTCATGCCGTTCCTCCCTGTTCTTTCGGAAACAGTTCCTGTCTCAGGTTGTACAGGAAACTGTTATAGGCTCTGGGGGCTGTATACCGATATTTTTTCTCGGTCTTCTTGTTTTCGATGACACGCCCTACGAAGGCGGCATCTCCCGCTTCTTCGACCATGTTCCGGCCCATCTCCACTGCAAGCCGATACAGCCGGTCCCGCCATTCGTCCGCTTTTTCATTCACATCATTATTCTCCGGGTCGATGCTTTGCAGCCACTGCCGGAAAGGCCGGTCGATGAGAAAATAGAACTGTGCCCGGGCTGCATCTGCAGAGGTATCGTTCTTGTCTCCGGCGGCAAGGTCAAGTTCCTGCGCCAGACGGCCCATGATAAATGCCGTCTTTTCGCACTTTCCGATCTCTGTGGAGACTGCCGTTCTCCATTTTTTCTTCATGGTGTCCAGCATCGCCGCATGAAAGGTCAGGCCGTCGCTGAAGGAATCATTCACGAAGAAATCCTTATCGCCATACTTCATGCCGCATATCATAAAATGGATCAGCCGCTTGCGGTCCAGCGGACATTCCGGGTCATCCTGAAGGCTCTCCACCCACCGGACAACGCCCGGCTTCCGAGTGCCTTCTCCCTCGCAGAACACCGCCGGGAACTCCCGCCAGAACTGTTTGGCCGGGTCGTGGCGGCTTGGCACGTAATTCGTCTGTCCGGTCTTTTTGGTTTTTGCCGGGTCGGCGTCACGCCAGACTGTCATCTGCTCCGAGAATGCATTCTCCCGCTGGAAGAAATCGCCGCCCAGCAGGGTAAAGCCCGTCACGGTCTCCCCCTCCCGTTTGAGCAGGAGACGCCGGGATTGGAGGGTCAGAAGCTGGGCCGGATTATCCGGCTGTTCGATTTCTGTCCGCTCTGCGCTGCGGGGCTTTTCCAGTTCCCAGCAGGGATGATTTTCTCCCCAGGGCTTCGTGCCATCCTGCAACAGGGTCAGGTTCAGCATCAGGGTCTCGAACAGATTTTCTCCGTTGGCCTGGATATATCCCAGCTTGCCCAGCCACCCGGCACCCACGGAGGGCAGGCCCTTGCCCTTGGGCTTTGCCGAAGTGTCATCGTAGCCGTTCACGCTCAGCAGCCAGCGGGCCGCCTGCGCATAGCTCAGGCCCGCCTTGCCCTCTCCCGCATAGGAAGAGAACAGCCGCAGCTTATTGCTGCTCTCGGAGAGCTCACCGTTCAGTTTGGATGCTGTATACTCTGTGCCGATCTTCGCTTCCGGCACCTGCCAGAAGGGACGTTCCGGGTGAAACAGCCAGAAGCGGTCTTCCCACCGGGTCAGATAGTCCCGGACAGGCGCTTCCGGGAAACGCCCCAGCCGGTACAGCTCATTCCAGCGTATCAGAGCATCCTCGGCGTTTTCAAGGGGTGCATCACGGCCATCCACATCCACCCGCGAAAACACGGTATGCAGCACAGCCAGCAGCAGCCGCAGCATGGCGGCATCCTGCGTGGGAAGCTCTCCTGCAAGGCCGCGGTATTCGTGGGCGTACAGAAGTGCGTCCATCAGGGAGACTTCCTCCACCCTGTAATCCTGCAGACGCACCCGCACCCACGATTCCCGCAGCAGGTCAAATTCTTTCTGCTCCATCTTCCTCCTCCTTTTATCGCAAGTCAAGAAAATAGTGCAATATACATTACGGATATTGCCTGCGCGTTAACTGCTATGATACGTCAGGCCGTTTTCCCGGTCATATTGCAGCAGCTGCCCCGCAAGGCGGGCCGTCCGCTGCTCATCCAGAAGCAGCACCAGTTCTCCGTGCAGCAAAGGCGACTGCTGCCATGCCGCAAAGAGTTTCCGGTTCTGGCGTTCCAGCTCATCGATGACATTCTCGATGTTCCATTTTCTGCTGAAGTAACCGGGAAGCCGCAGTTTCTGCCGGGCGATCTCCCGGGCCTCTTCCGGCTGAGGCGGGCAGTCAAGAGGCACGACCTTTCCCGGCTTCCCATCTGCTCCGGGCAGAAAACGGACGTTTCCTTCCTTATCCTGCATCATGACCAGTACATCGATGGAGGGGTCGCCATCACGCACTGCCGCACGGGCACCGTTCTCGCTGACAGCCCCCACATCCGGCATCCAGTTGTCCAGCACATTGCGCCATGGCATTTGATACTCTTGCGGCGGAAGGATGGCAAACGCCTCTCCGCGGCTCTTCTGTATCTTCTGTTTTGTCTCATACGCTTCCCGGTCGGCTGTGCTCTGCGCGTCCTCAGGCAGGATATCCGGTTCCCAGCAATAAACGTCCTGCACCAGCGGGGCGATATCATCGGGCAGCGTGATGACCGGCGGCAGAAGCTTCCGGGTGCGCCAGAGCAGCCACGTTCCGTAGACTGCTACACTTCCCTCGTCAAATTCTTCGGTGCCGGTATCCAGCACGGCACAGTGCGCCTGACGGACTGCCTGTGGACGAACGCGGTCTTTGTGGCGGTGCAGCCGTCCGATGCGCTGTAAGAGCAGGTCCATGGGGCAGAGCTCTGTGACCATATAGTCAAAATCCACATCCAGCGACTGCTCCAGTACCTGCGTACCTACGACGATAAGCTTATCGCGCTGTTCCGCGGCGGAGTGTTTTCCGATGCGTTCCATCAGTGCCTGCTCTTTTGCGGCACGGTCCGGCATCAGGAACTGTGCGTGGAACACCACCACCTCGAACTCCGGAAGTTCTTCTCTCAAACGGGCCGCAATGGCCTGCGCCTTTTTGACCGTGTTCACAATGACTCCTGCACAGCCGCCGTCCCGCAGAGCTTCCTGCAGGTTGTCCACCAATTTTTCCTCTGTCAAAGTGGAGATCTTCACCCGGCGCAGCTCTTCCCGCAGAGGGATTGCGGTCTGCTCCACCTGATCGCCATCCGTCCATGTCAGCAGCGGGTAATCCCGGCAGGTCTTCCACGGGGCATCCGGCTGTTTTTTTCCGCCCAGATAGGCTGTCACCAGCTCTGCCCGCCGCTTTGCCGGCAAGGTGGCCGAAAGCAGTATCACCGGCACCTTGTATTTTCCGAGCCACATCAGGGCACGGTCAAGGTAACAGTTCATGTAGGCATCGTAGGCGTGGCACTCATCCACGACCACCACCTTGCCCGCAAGGCCGAGATGCCGCAGCATCACGTGCTTCTGCTTCAGTGCCGCCATGAGAAGCTGGTCTACTGTGCCGATGACGAAATCTGCCAGAAGCGCCTGTTTGTTTCCCTGAAACCACTGATGCACCATCACACGGCTGCCGTCCTGTTCCGCATCGTCATCCACCTGCACCGGCTCCTGCTGCAACCGGAGATATTCCGCATTCAGTTCTGCCATGCCATGGGCCAGCCGGATGGAATGTTCCAGCTCGTCCGGCTGACCTTTGGCCCAGTCCAGCAGACGCCCGAAAATTCCGTTTGCCGTCGCCTGTGTCGGAAGACCGAAGAAAATGCCGCCTTCACTGCCGCGCCCGGCCAGTATCTCTGCCGCACCCAGTGCCGCCTCCGTCTTGCCTACGCCCATCTGGGCTTCCAGAATGAAGATGCCCGGCTCCTGTGCGTAACTGGCAGCTTCCAGCACTGCCTTCTGCACCTCATTCGGCAGAAAGCCAAAGCGTTTTTCAAACTCTCCCAGCTCTGCCACGGATTCCTGTGCTTCCCAAGGAGGGGTCAGGCCAAGCTTTTTCCAAGCCTGCTCCACACGGGCCGGATGAAGAGAGTCTTCTCCCACCTCTTCCACCGGGATCAGCGGAAAATACCGGGTGTTGCTTGCGACCCAGTCTGCCATGATGAGCAGGCCTGTCAACAGGATCTCCGCCGGGATGGAGAGGGTCGGCAGCTCAGCCGCGCTGGAGAAGCCGCTCTCCTGCAGTGCGTACTCGAACAATTCCTGCCAGCAGCCCTTCCAGAACGCTTTCCGGCCCTTGGGCCAGTAGTTTTCTTCCCAACACTCATCTTCCAGCTGGTCGGTCACATCCACGCCCTCCTGCGGTTTGCCGTGATGTGCACCGACCACAGACGCTAATCCTCTCGGACATCCAAGCTCCCGCAGGATGGCTTCTCCTGCCAGCGCATGACGCGAATGTTTCCGGTTTTCCTCCCGGCAGGAGAGCTCGGTATAGGCTTCCAGCCGCTGTTTCGGCTCCGGCAGCTGCACCATTATGTGCGCTTGAAAAGCGACAGTCCATTTACCTATGTCGTGCATCATTCCCAGAAAATACGCCGTCTTTGTCAGCGTGTCCTCGTCCAGCCCGATATGCTGCCGGACACTCTCCGGGAGCCACCGCTGTACCAGGCACCTCATGATGCCTGCCGTATCCTGGGAATGCATCAAGGCCGGCAGCCACCAGCTGCTGTTATTGGGGTCTGTTTTTCCCGCAAACAGCCGGAGCTCATAAGGCAATGCCTTTCGTTTCATCCGATTCCACCTCCGTATCGCTTCCACAACGCAGAACATTTTTATTGTTCTGACGCTGTATCTTCTGCGGACAGAATAACAGATATCACATCCAATAAATCGGACTCTTCTTCCATTTTCCCTGATTTTTCAGGCCTACTCCCATTTTCTACCCCCGCAAGGCGGGGAAAATCCATCTTCATGCTATACTTTGGGAGCACGCCTGCAAGGCAGGGAAAGATGGAGCAGGACGATTTATTCATGCTATACTTTGTTATCAAATCCGTCCGTGCTTTCAGTATACACCACGCTGACAGATTTTGCAAGACGGAATTTGAGCTTTATCATAAAAAATTTTCCGGGTCTTCCGTTGACGGAAGATTGGGGGGGGTGATGCAAAAAGTCCCTGAAGCAGTTTTTCAACTGCCTCAGGGACTTCTTCAATCGAACCGATTCTTCGATGGCTTTCCGTACACTTTGCGGAGCGACTTCTTCAGGCTGACCACCGTTTCCTTGATGATCTTCGCCTCATCCACAGAGCAGTCTGCAAGCTGCTCGACCATCCAGCTGTCAAATACCGGCTTTGCCTTTTTGACCTCAATGCAGAGCAGCTCATCTGCCGAACAGTCCAGCGCATTGATGATATCGATGAGCGTTTTCAGGCTGGGCACAGAGTTGCCCGTCTCAATATGGCTGATATGCGTGACCACCACGCCGACCTCATTGGCCAGCTGCTCCTGCGTCATGCCTTTTGCAAGGCGGCAGGTGCGAATGCGTTTTCCGATGTCGGCGTAGTCCACCATAGTACAAGTACCCTCCGTTCATGAAGTGATACTTGTATTGTATGTGCAATCGACCGGAATTGTAATAACTTGAAAGTGCAGTGGACTTTTTACTTCACTTTGTTTTTCTCCGTGCTTCCGGCTCTGTTTTATCAGCTCCGGCCCATCCGCAGCTGCTTTTCGAACTCGCGCCGCAGCTCTTGCATGCCTTCCATGCTGGTCAGTTCCGCAAAACTCATATCGCCGCTGGCCACCCGGGTCAGGATAGCAATGTACGCCTCGCCCAGCGCACCCGTCAGCGTAGCCGCCGTTGTACCAGAGATCACCGCGCCAACAACAGTACCTGCGCCGGGGATCATCTTGATAAGATTTGACACGACCGTCTTTCCCAGAACCGTTGTGCCTGCTGTGCCGATGGTCGCAGTAACAATGCTCGTGAGCGCAGCCTTTTCAATAGGAAGGCCGAAAATCGCTGTGATGCCTGCCAGCATAGAGATCTGAGTCGGCACAAGGATGGCAGCATCCGAGAACGGGATGGGCGATGCACCTGTCAGAGCGGCTGCACCAGCGGCAGCCGTGACCGCTGCACGCGCACGCTTTCGTTTGAGGTCGATGCTGGCGATCTGCAGGGCGATAAAGGTATCCCGCACCGTATCCGGCAACAGCTCATTCATAAGCTTGACCAGCTTATCAATGCCAAACGCCTTGATTGTTGGAAATTCCTCACTGATCTCATAGTCCTGCGCCAGAACAGGAACGACCTCACGGACCGGGAGGTTTTCTTTCCGAAGTGCAGTAACCATTTCCTCCGTCTTTTTCTTGGAGAACGCCTGTGTCAACACGAGAATGACCGGAACATTGCATCTTCTTGTATTCTCGCCAAGTTTACGCAGAAAGTTCATTTCCGTCGGCTCAACACGGCTCGACGCTGTATTGATGCAATACCAGATGCAGTGAATTGCCTGATTTACATCTTCACTTTGGATGCCCTCATTGATGAGGTCCGTAACCTGTTCCAGCAGATTTTCGGTAGAATGGTCCCCTTGAAGCTCCAGACCCGGGGTATCATAGATAGCAAGCGGGGTGCCTTCTTTTTCAAGCTTGCGAATGCTCTGTGTGACTGGCCTGCCAAGCCCAACTTCTGCCACATTTTTACCAAATACGCTGTTGATCAACGTACTTTTTCCAACACCGGTCTTGCCAATGACTACAACATTTAATGTCGTAAGGCTGCTGTAATTTTCTTTAATTTCATCCATGATTTTCTGTGCAGCCTGCGCAGCATCATAAGCACTAAAGTCAGACATTTTCCTTTTCCTCCTCTGCTTCTTTTCCGGCCTCTGTCTTTGCCTGATGCCGATTCCGAATCGCCTGTTCCCAGTCGTCATCAGCACCCTGCTTTTTCAGATTTTCCGTGTAGATCTTCTGGCCTACCTTATCCATCACTTTTGGCATCACCGCCGCCATGCCGGCAGTGACGACAGCACTTCCCAACAGGTACAGGGCGAGACCTCCCAGTTTTTTCTTCTTCTTGGGATGCTCCGTCTGTGCTCCCACAACTTCCTTTGCCGTCTCTTCTACGACTTTTTTCACATCGTTGTCCATTTTAGTTCCTCCTGTGTTTGTATTCAAAACCAGCATCTTCTCGTGCCAGCTTCGTTCGATATTGTGTACTGAATCAACGTTTTCCAGCCTTCATCTGCGCCTTGAATTCCCGTTTGAATGCTTCCTGTCCTTCCTTTGTTGAAAGGTCTGTCGTCTTCATCTCACCCCTTGCGATTTTTGTCATCAGGCCGATGTATGTATTTCCCAGTGCGGTGGTCAACGCCGCCGCCGTTGTTGCAGAGATAGCTCCGCCTGCGACAGTGCCGACACCGGGAATAAATTTCAGTGCATTCGATACGATGGTTTTTCCGAGGATGGTCGTTCCTACCGTACCGACTGCCGCTGTTGCAATGGTCGTCAGTGCTGCCTTCTGGATGGGTATCCGGTAAATGGCCGTGATGCGCACGAGCATTGCTACTTGCGCAGGCACCAGCAGTGCTGCATCCGAAAACGGGATAGGTGCTGCTCCCGTTGCCGCAGCGGCAAGGGCTGCTGCTGTGACTGTTTTTTGGGCACTGGCGTGCTTTGCGTCCAGATTTACGATCTGCATCGCCACGAACGTATCCCGCACTGCTTCCGGCAGCACATCGCTCATGGCTTCGACCAGTTTATCCAGACCAAAAGCCTTTATGGTTGGGAAGTCTTCGCTGATTTCATAGTCCTGTGCCAGAACCGGCACGACCCTACGGACTGGAAGGGTCATTTTTCGAATCTCATTGAGCATTTCTTCTGCCTTTTTCTTGGAGAAGGACTGCGTCAGCACCAGAATGACTGGTGTATTGCACTGGCTCGTGTTGACCGTCAGTTTCTGCAAAAAGTCACTTTCGCTCTCTTCGAACCTGCTGGATGTCGTGTTGATACAGTAAAGGATGCAATGGATAGCCTGCTCAATGTCATTGCTCTTCATCTTATCCTGAATCAGCTTCGTGACCTCATTTAGCAAGCTCTCTGCAGAATGTTCTCCATCCAGCTCCATGCCAGGGGTATCGTAGATGGAGATAGGAAACCCTTCCGGCTCAAACTTACGAATTTTCTGGGTGATTGGCTTGCCATTTCCCGTAATCGCCAGGTTTTCTCCAAACAGGCTGTTGAGCAGGGTGCTTTTGCCCACGCCTGTTTTTCCGACGACCATAATATTCAGCTTCGGGAGCTTTTCGTTTTGTCCCATTTCTTTTCCCTTCTTCACCTCTATAAATTTTTCTCTCACAAATGTCGGTAGCACATCTTGTGTTGCCGCATCCAGTTCATCAAGACCATATGCCTTTATGATCGGAAATCCTTCGTCTACCTGAAAGTCCTGTGCCAGAACCGGAATCATCTTACAAACCGGAAGCTGTTCCCGTCGGAGATCGGCGATTATTTCTCCCGTTCTCTTCTTGGAAAATCCCTGTGTCAGGACTAAAACAATCGGGACGCTGCACTTCCGACTTCTTTCTGCAAGTTTCTGGATAAAGGCTTTTTCCTCAGCATCGACTCGAAACGCACTTGCACTGACGCAATACCAAATACAGTGGATTTTCTCATTCAGTTTTTTGTTCCAGTCACCCTTCCGGAGGAGCTCGGTGATTTGAACCATCATATCTTCCGAACCATTGCGGTCAGAAAGCTCCAGCCCCGGGGTATCGTAAATTGCAAGAGGAACACCATCTTTCTCTATTTTACGAATAGTTTGAGTAACCGGCACTCCAATACCGACTTGAGTCAGATTGCTGCCGAACATACTGTTTATTAACGTACTTTTTCCGACACCTGTTCTACCAATCACCAAAATATTGAGTTTTGAAAACTTATTTTCATCTTTTTTCATGCAACCCCCTCATTTCTTAAAAATTCCAAACAGCCCTTTCCGTTCTCGTTTGCCGAATTTCTCATCCAGCTCTCTGGTCGAGTGGACAATATTCTCCTTTTTCACGCCGCTGGACTCTGCCAGTCGCACAGATGCTGCCGCCTTTTTCGTCTGTCTTGCCCAGATGCTGTCCATGGTTCTTACCTGTCCAGAAAAGCGCTTGTACTCCTCTTCCACGCTGGCGCAGTAGCTGCGGTACAGCTCATCCAGACGGGTCTGATGGTTCTGCAGCCGCTGCTCCATCTGCCGGAGATATTCCTGCTCTGCCGGAGTCGAATTGTGCAGAATCTCGTTGTAGAATTTCCTGAGCTTTTCTTCCAGCACTGCACCCAGCCGGATATCGATTTCTTTCAGCACCAGGTAGGCCAGCCGCAATGCCGCTGCAAAGTTGAAATGCAGGCAGAAGGTCAGCGCATTGCCCCCGCTTTTCAGTGCGGCATCACCAGTATCGATGAGGCAGAGCGTCCCGTTGGAGACGAGCTGCATCATCCGGTAGCTGCCGTAGTTGTCCGAGGGGACGCAGTCCGCCCATGGCTTCTTATCTACCAGGTGCCGCTTGATGGCCCAGCACGCACTAGTCGCCAGCTGCTGGAAGACCACCGGCACTATCGTCGCCGCACCGAAACGGGCATCGTAGCCGTTCTGGAAAGTCCGCGCCATAAGATTGGCGAAGCTCTGGCGGTCTTTACCTATCTGGAATCGGCCAAATTTGCAGAACTGCGTCAGCTCCATAAAGGGCATCGGCACACCGGTGCCGCGTCCTCCATTGCCCCGGCTGCCGGAGCTGCCGGCTGCATCCGACATGATATGACCCAGCCAGTTTGCAAAGCCTGAAAAGAGCTTTGCGGGAAAGTTTCCGCCTTTCAGCTCAAAATCCCCTCCGCTGGTATCGATGCGGATGAGCTTTCCGTTGTCGAGGAAGGACGACTTTCCTTGAAACTGGTCCAAAATGGAGAAGAACAGACCCACCACGTCCGGTGAGTGCGCCAGCGACTTGATGTGGTGGTTCTTGGTCGAAAGCCTGACCGCACCGCCCACTTCTACGTGGTTTTTCTGGTCGTAGTTGACCCGGAACGTCCGCTCCAGATAGCCGATAGCAGAGGCCACATTGTTTTCGTTGCCTGCTCTGGGCTTCCAGCCCGTGAACCGCGCAAATTTCTTCACCATCTCATCTGCCGCGGCGTCTGAGAGTCCAATCAGCGAAGTCCTTGCAGCCGGTGACTGCACGAAAAAGACATCGATGAAACCTGCCATCGCGCCACAGAACGCTGCCAAGCCGAACTCGTACTTATCGCACCAGTCCATCTGCACATCCAGATTTTTCACCTCAGTGTGATACCGTGACTTTTCCAGCTGTTTTTGCATCCCGTATTCCTCCTGTTACCGCCCCAGCGGAATGACTTCGACGACCTTTTCTTTCAGTGACTGTCCATTGTTCATCATCGTCGCCAGCTTCTTGGCCTCTGTGCCGGAAAAACTGCTGTACTCCTGCTTGTTCAGGGCTTTCAGCTCATCCAGCTCTTTCTTCACCAGTCGGTTCAGGGATACCGTCTCAGCCTGCAGGGTCTCCACTCGTTTTTTCACGCCCCGCAGCCGGGTGATCTCGCTCTTGAGTGCCGCAGTATCCGCCTCTGTCCGTTGTGCTTTTCCCTTGTTGACTGCCGTAAGAAGTCCTGCTGCCGCAGAGCAGCTCACAGCTATCGCAATTCCGGTCGGGCCAGCCAGTGCAAGAAGTGCCTGACCGCCTAAGATGCCAGCGCCGCCCGCCGTAAGCGCTCCACCGCCCAGCCACGCAAGAGCCGCATTTACTGCCGCTGTCCCACCCAATGAGCTGATGGCTGTGTCTGTCGATGCCGTGCCGAAAGTCGTTGCCACCGCCAGCATTACATTCGGACCCAGCAGCGCGACACCAGTACCGGTCACTGCACCGGTACCGAGCAGACGGCCCGTTCCACTTTTGTGCGGCTTGTATTTTTTGAGCTGCTTTTCAAACTCCTGAAAATCCCGATCGACCTTGCGGCTTTTCAGGTCGTACTTGTAAGGGTGGTCTGAGACCATCTGAAGATATGCCTCACACTCATGCAGAAGCTGGACCGCTTCGTGCCGGGTGTCGAGCAGTGCTTCTGCGCTGCTCAGCGCCCCCTGATAGCATTTTCTGTATTCGATTTGTTCCTGGCTCAGGGCATCCTGCACCTGACGTTTTGCATTTGAAAAGAACACCTTACTTTTGCTCCTTTTTCTTCTTTTCCTTCCGTTTCAGCAGAAGCGAATCCGCTTTATACTCTACCACTTCATAATCGCCCAGTGGGTTTCTGTCTTTCCTCATTTTTGCTATAGTCACCACCGAGATGCCCACAGCTGGTATCGCAGTAATCGGCATAAGCAATCCCATAATCCCTGCTGTAACACCCGCTGACAAAATCGTAGCAAGATGTTCTTTATCCGAAGTCTTTTGTAGTATGTCAAATGCATTAAATGCTTTGATGAACTCTCCTGCATAGCTGCCTTTGATCCATATCTCATCCACCTTATCTTTCAGAGCCTTTCCAAGGCCCTCCGGACTCGTAACAATGCGCATGCAAAGCATGATTTTTCCTCCTCAGAGATTTTGATTCTGTTTTTTCTCAGAGAGCACCCGCACGTAATCTCCCTGACTCCGTATCCACATCTGGATACCTGTACCAAACACCTCGGCTTCCACAATCCAGCCCTTTTCCGTCACCTGCAGTACCTTTGCCGTAGGCAGGCGATCCAACACGGATTCCAGACTCGGGCCGGTATACTCGAACCGGATGGTCTGCAATTCGCCGCCGTACATGAACTGGATACGCTTTCGCATCTCGCCCTCCTGAAAACGGTCAGCGTACCGCTGGGCAAAATGCCGGTCGAGGGTCTTGTAGCTCTGGATACGGTCGATACGGTAAATGGTCGGGGAATTATCCTGCGGGTTCTTGAAGTGCTTATCCTTATCAATGCCTTCAATAAACGCCGCCAGATAGAAATAATATTCGCTGAACAGGATGCCCACCGGCTCGATGGTGCGCGCCCGGGTCTCGCCGCCATGGGTACGGCAGTAGGTGATCTCCATAACATTATGGTTTTCAACCGCCGTTCCAATCTCCCACAAGCTCTCGATGAATTTCCGTCCATGCTGTGGTTCAACATAATGGAATCGTTCGTTGCTAATAAGGTCTTTGACTTGATTTAGCCTATCCACCGGCGTACAGGCCTGAATCAGCTTATCCAGGATAGGGAACATCTCTTCTTTGACCATCGAGCGGCTTTCCAGCAAAATTTTGCACACAGCCAGAATTTCGCTGCTGGTCAAAAAGCGGGAAAGCGTATCATCCAGCAGATAGCCGCCCTTTGCGGAGTTATATAAAATCTCCCGGCGCGGCTCACTGTCCGCGAAATAATTTCGCAATGTATCAAGATCTCGCTGGATGGTCTTTTCGCTGACTCCGAAGCGGTCGGCCGTCTGCTGTTTGTTCAGCACACCGCCCTGTACCAGCACCTGCTGGATATAGAGTATACGGTCTAATCTACTATTACGCACAATTCATTCTCCCCTTTATCCATTGTAACACAGCGCCACAGACGCTGCAATTCTTTGTGTGAAATTTTGTCGTTTTATAGAAACACATAAGAGTTTTTGTTTCTTTTGCACAATCCCAGTATACAAAAAGAGATGGACAGGCTGGCTGTCCATCTCTCAGGGGTCAGGGTAAAATATTTCTGAGTTTCCACCCTCTTTTGAACCGGTAAGCACTGTTCATCATCTCATCGGTGATGGTATAAAAGGCCTGCCGCGGTGAAAGACATTCGCCAACAATGCCGACCACAAGGGCCAGATTCAGCACAAATGCGACGCTCAGCAGGATCGTTAAAAATTTTTTCATGAGACAGCCTCCCTGACAGAATCGTTTTTTCTTACTGCTCCTATTATAAAAATCAGGTTGGCCGTTCTGTATGTCCATCCGGATACAGCGTACAAAATTTATCTGGCTCCCGGACAGCAAAAACCGCCCCGGCTTCCTGTTGCGGAAACCGGGGCGGTTCATCACGTTTTATTTGTGCTTCTTATTCGCACATTTCAGGCACTCACGCAATTACTTGCGGGGGTTCTTGATCGCAGCCTGAGCGGGTGCCAAAATTACAGAGCGTTCAGAATTGCTCTTCCCACTCCGGGTACTGTTCAACTTTGCCTTTTGCATTAAGCAGCATTGGTTCCTGATACGCTTTCACTTTTTCGATCTTTGTCACATGGATGGTGAACATCCAGTCATCCCCAAAATCGTAGTGCAGAGAGAACTTCTGGCCTTTAACCAAACCCACTTCATCCAGTTCAATATCGGTCCCCTCATTTTCCTCTTCGTCGAACATTTCATCTTCCATCGGGTTGAGCCGATAACTGTCTTCGCTGTACATCCTATTATCCATACAAAATTCGTACAGATGCTCTGCCGTAAAATCAAATGCATTCAATATCGCCATGCAAAGCTGATCCAATGTATCCATGCCACAAATTGTAATCATTCTATATACATTTCGGCCCTGTCCTGCTGGATAAACTCTCAGTGTGTACCGGTTCATCATTCTTCTTCACTCCATCTCCGCAATGATTTTCTCCAAATTTTCTTCCTGTAAATAGAATTCCGGCAGCTTCGCCTTGTCATACCGCATATAGGGAACATCCTTTGTTCGCTGTTCCAGCAAATCTGTAAAAAACCGCTCCCAGCTAAAAAATTCGCTACTCTCGATGAAATCCGCAGGATGCTTCAAAATTTCAAAAACATCTGGCTGGCCAATCAAATCTGCTTTCAAGAACAGCCATTCCAGAGATTCCGGCAGGTACAAACTGAACTTTGCGCTGGCTTCCTGCATCAAATGGTAAATGTCGTTCATCTGTGGGCCAAACGCTGCCCCATCCGCAATTACCAGAACTTTTTCTGATTTCAGCGGAAGGATTTTTTGTTTGATGTTATCTTTGCCTGCCGCAGAGATACAGATGATGCCGTATTTCTCACCGACTTTTGTAAACAGCTGATACCCGGAGTTTGCATCTTCTGTCAGTAATTTTTCGACATCTCCAAGCTGCACATTGCTGGCAGACAGCGAATCGTAAATCGGATATGCCTTATTATAGGTTCGCTTGAATCGGCTGGTCGTCTTTTTCAGTTCCAGAATTGCATTTACGCTGTACGGCAGGGTGCTCAAATCTTCTCTTGTTACAAGCACATAGTAGTTATCCGTTTTCTGAATCGCACGAGCAAAATCCAGACTTGAAACAAAGGTGCTTCCTTCATCCACAAACACGATGGTGTCATGAATGTCTTTCAGTTGAGCTTCCCAGAGTGCACCAGACAGGACTCTGCACGTTTTGTCACAGACAATCGTAACACCACTTTTTCTCCCATAGTTCTCATAGGCACTGAGCATCTCAACCAGCGTCGTCTTGCCCGTTGCACTGTCGCCGCGCAGAATCGTAATGTTGCGTTCCAGTTCTATGGTAAAAACGACCCGTTTGCTTCGGACTTCGATTTTATGTTTTCCCTTCATCGTATAGCCTCACACGAACCTGAATGCAATCGGCATCAACTCTTCCATGTTGTGTACCACATCACCGGTGTTCAGAACTTTTACATCCACTGGGAATTTTTTCTTTCCGAAATCCATCAGGTGGCGCAGGTTGATTGTCAAATCTTTTTTCTTGGCCAATTTGAGAATAAAGGGTGCGCAGTTGTCACCACAAGTCGAAGCATTGAAAACCTTCTCCGGGTCATTTGCCATAAGCAGGAGTGTTTTCGTGCCACCAGACAAGTTCTCAGGTGGAATCACACCCAAAACTGGGCTTTCGATTGCATGAGGCCCCAGAACATTAGATTTGTCTATCTTTTTGATAACTTCCCTTGCAAAATCAGAAGTCAGCCATTCATCCTCGTAAGTGTAGTTGAAATAAACTGCCGTATTGTAGACCGCTTCTGGCATATCTCCAAAGTAGATGTTCAGCATCATATCACCTCGCAGATGTGAGTCACTTGCTATTATTGTACCTTCTTTCCTCTTACAAAACAAGACGCAAAAAGCCCCTTGACTTCCATTACAGAAACCAAGGGGCTTGATTCGCTTTTAGGCTATCTTATCCCGCAGGGGGAAATCTTATTTCCTCGGATTTTTGATAGCAGCCTGTGTCGCACTTTATAAATCGAGCGCACAAGAATCCTCTCTGCTTCGTCATTTTTGCTTTTCAAGTTTCAATTTTTAGTACAAAATGTAATGAAATAAGCAAAAACTCCTCTCTGCTCATCTTCATTTTTTCGACTTATTAACCTTAATAGAGCCAAGTTTTATCCATAAGGAAAATAGACTTTGAAAACTTCCATACAAACAGGAATGAGGGATAGTTTTGCACATGAACACACACTCACAGTTGAAAATCCGAGGTCACACCAAATGATGCTCGACTACTTTTACGGTCAGTCGGGTGAACTGTTCTCCTACTTCCGCATCCCGAAAGCACTTTTTCAGGACAGCCGTTTTCGGCAGCTTTCTACCGATGCCCGGACGCTGTACGGCATCCTGCTCGACCGCATGAGCCTGTCTGCAAAGAATGGCTGGCTGGATGAGCAAGGCCGGGTGTATATCATTTATACTGTCCGGGAAGTGCAGGAATCGCTCTGCTGCGCCGAACACAAGGCGGTCAAACTGTTCCGGGAACTGGAACAGGCAGACCTGATTGAGCGCAAGCGGCGCGGGCTGGGCAGACCCAGCTTGATTTTCGTCAAGAACTTTTCCACAGGGGTATCAAAAATGCACCCACTGAAAAAAATGCACCCACTGAATTGCGCAAGCAGCAATTCTGGTGCTGTCCAAA
>DCCL01000064.1:1831-9744 GCA_002313795.1 Faecalibacterium prausnitzii | reverse complement strand
GATGGCCTGCTTCATTCGGCCTCACCGACTGCCTCGGCCGTTTCCTCCTGTGCGGCGCTTTCCGCATCGTCTTTTTCCTCTACTGCGGGTTCGGCTGCGGATTCGTCCTCAGCCGCAGCATCGCTCTCTGGCATGCGGAACACCAGGATCGCCTTGGCGGAGTTCGTCACGGAAAAGGTCACCAGCTCCCAGCCGTCCTGCGCCTTTTCGTTGGCGGTTTTCTCAATGGCCGCAGCCATCTTCTTTGCCTTGGGCGCGTAGTCGATCACGATGGTTTTGTAAGTCATAAGAATGCCTCTTTTCTTTATATTTTGCATCGGCACGATACCGATGCTTGATTATTATGGTACGGGGATGCAAAATCGCACTTAATGCAGGGAAGGGAATGATGCGGCTTGATGAGCGTGTACAACGACCCATAATAATTATAATCCGGCTCTGGCAACCCAGCAACACATTCTTGCAAGAATTTTGTAAAATTTAAAGAGCGTATAATTGCCAGCTTGTCGATAAACCCGTTCTGTCATTCCGAGGAGCACCCCAAGGGCGCTTGCTTCGCGGCGCGAAGCAACGTGGGAATCCGCAATCTTTTGGCCGCAAATTTGCATAAAAACGCAAGAATTGCTCATTTTGGAAACGGATTACTGCGCCAGTCTGCGGACTGGCGCAGCAAATGCCATGAGTATTTTATCAGTTCAGCGTCCCGCGCAGTGGCAGGCAACAAAGCGGTTACCAACAGGGCGCATTTGGGGCGCTTCACTGCGGCAGCGTTCCATTGCATAGGGACAATGCGTGTGAAACCTGCAACCGGACGGCGGGTCTGTTGGACTTGGCAGTTCGCCCGTCAGAAGCGGCTTTTCTTCAAAGCGTGCGATGGGATCGGCCTTGGGTATGGCGTTGATGAGGAAGCGCGTATACGGGTGCAGCGGTGCGGCGTAAACCTCGGCTGTGGGGCCGATCTCGCATAGCCGTCCGAGAAACATCACGCATATCCTGTCAGAGATGAAGCGTACAACGGACAGATCGTGGCTGATGAAAAGGTAGGTCAGTCCGCGTTCGCGCTGCAGCCGGCGCAGAAGGTTGAGTATCTGATTCTGCACCGAAACATCGAGTGCGGAAACCGGCTCGTCACAGACGATGAGCGCCGGGTCAAGCGCGATGGCGCGGGCAATACCTATCCTTTGGCGCTGCCCGCCGGAGAACTGGTGGGGATAGCGGTAAAGGAACTCTTCCGGAATCCCGACATCGCGCAGAAGCGAACACACGCGCTTGGTCGTCTCCTCCTTTGTGCAGCAGAGCTTATAGGTTTTCAGCGGTTCCGCGACAATATCGCGCACGGTCATGCGCGGATCAAGCGAAGCGTAAGGGTCCTGAAATATGAGCTGCATGCGGCGGCGGTACGGGGCGAAGTCCTTTTCACTGAGCGATGTTATTTCCGTCCCGCCAAGCGTTATCTCGCCGGACGTTGCCTTTATGAGCCGGGTGAGCGTTCGCCCGAGCGTCGACTTACCGCAGCCGGACTCACCCACAAGGGCGAGCGTCTCACCCTTGAATATCACAAGCGACACATCCGAGACGGCATACACTTTTTTCCTGTTTTTCAGGGCAAACTCTTTTGTCAGCCCCTTTGCCTCCAGAAGTATTTCGCTCATGAACGCACCTCCGTGATATTGATACAGCGCACAAGATGACCGGGAGACACCTCCCGCAGTTCCGGCGCAGCATCCCCACAGTGCTCTCCGCACTCGGAGCACCGCGGGGAGAAGCTGCACCCAGTAGGCAGATGCAGCAGATTCGGCACGACGCCTGGAATTGTCTCCAGCTCGTCATTGCCGCGCTCAAGCGAGGCGACGGCGGACATAAGTCCGATGGTATACGGGTGCGACGGATGGGCAAAGAGCTCAAACGTCTCCGCCTGTTCTACAACACGCCCGGCGTACATCACATATACATAGTCGCACATCTGCGCGATAACGCCAAGGTTGTGCGAAATGATGACAATGCCGGAGCCAGTCTCATCGCGCAGCGCGCGCATGAGCTGGAGTATCTGCGCCTCGACGGTCACATCCAGTGCCGTGGTCGGCTCATCGGCGATGACGAGTTTGGGGCGGCATATCATCGCCATCGCAATCATCACCCGCTGCCGCAGACCGCCGGACAGCTCGTGCGGATAGCAGTTATAGCGACGTTCGGACTCGGATATGCCGACCTTGCGGAATATGCGCAGTACCTCCGCCTTTGCCTCCTGCGGCGTGACCTTGCGGTGCAGCAGCAGCGCCTCGCGCACCTGAAGCCCGACGCGCATCACGGGGTTGAGACTCGTCATAGGCTCCTGAAATACCATGCCTATCTCCTCGCCGCGCACGGTGGACATTTCGTGCTCGGAAAGCTCCGTCAGCTCCTTGCCCGATAGCTTTATGCTGCCGCTGACAATTTTTCCGGGATAGCGCAGGAGACGCACGATGGAGCGCGCCATCATGCTCTTGCCACAGCCGGATTCGCCCACAATGCCGATTATTTTGCCGCGTGGGACGGATATGGACACATCGTTGACTGCTTTGACTTCGCCATGCTGCGTGAAGAAGCTGGTACACAGATGCTCGACATTCAATACTATCGCGTTATCCATTGCCGACCCTCCTTCACTGGTTTTTGAGATGTGGGTCAAGTACGTCGCGCAGACCGTCGCCGAGGAAGTTGAACGCGAGTACTACGAGCATAATGGCAATACTCGGTGAGAGACTGAGCCACGGCTGGCTATATAGAAACTGCCGTCCCTCGTTTACCATCAGCCCCCATGAGGCTTGCGGTGGTTTTATACCGATGCTCAGAAAACTCAACGAGCTTTCCGAGAGTATGGCAGAGGGAATATTCAACGTGAAGAGCACGATGAGCGACGGAATGCAGTTTGGCAGGATGTGCCGAAACATGATCACCAGTTTCTTTACGCCAATGGACTGCGCCGCTTCCACAAACTCCGTCTTCTTGAGCCTGAGCGTTTCCGCGCGCACGATGCGTGCGACGCTTGCCCAATTGACAAGCGCCAGGGCGAGAAAGATATTTATCATTCCATCGCCGAGAGTATACATTATCACCATCGCGAGGAACATCGACGGGAACGCGAGCATGACATCCGCAATTCGCATGATCGCGGCATCAGCACTTCCGCCGCTGTATCCTGCGATTATGCCGAGAATTGCCCCTGCAAGCATGGAGATAACCGTCGGCACAATACCGACCAGCAGTGACACACGTGTGCCATACAGCATACGCGTCAGCACGTCGCGCCCGGCCTCATCCGTGCCGAGCAAGTGCTCGCGCGACGGAGGCGCAAGGCGGTTGAAAAGATCCATGCCGTCAAAGGTATACGGCGTGAGTACGGGTGCGAGGATGGCGGCGAGAACGAACAGCAGTATCACCACGGCAGACACTGCGGCGAGCTTATTCTCCCGCCAGAGACGCATTATAACAGAGGCGAAGGTTTCCGCCTCGCCAAGCTGTGCGCGCAGTTCATTTGAAAGTTCGGGAGATTTTTTCATGCTCATACCTCTTTGCTTATCCGTGGGTCAAGCACGGCATATAGGCAATCGGCGATGAGATTGCCCAGAATGACGAGAAGGGTCGAGAAGAGAATCGTCCCCTGCAAAAGCGGAATGTCACGCCCTTCTATTGCCTGTACAAGCAGACGGCCAATGCCGTTGACGGAAAACACCGTCTCACATATCACAGCACCGGAGAGGAGGGAGGACAGCTGCACTGCCATCATTGTTATCACCGGCAGCAGTGCGTTTCTTAGTGCATGCACGGTGATAATACCAACCTGACGGCGTCCCTTGGCACGTGCGGTATCTATATAGTCCGCCTGCATGACCTCCAGCAGCGTGGAGCGCGTGAGGCGGGCGATGCTGCCCGCACTGTTCCAGCCGAGGGCGATGGCGGGGAGAATATACCCCCGCCAGCTGTCCACGCCGGAGATGGGAAGCCATTTGAGCTTGTATGCCAGGAAATATTGCAGTACCATAGCTACCATAAAAACCGGAACTGATACACCCAGCAGCGACATGCCCATGAAGAAATGGTCGAGTATCCCGTTTTTCTTCACCGCGGCGATTACACCGCAGATTATGCCCGTCACCCACGCGATGAGCGCTGCCGCGAACGCAAGGCGCACAGTATTGGGAAATGCCGTGCCGATGAGCTCCGTCACACTGCGGTTGAGGGAATAGCTCGTACCGAAGTCGCCGCGCACAGCGCCAGTAATATAGTGCCAGAACTGCACGTACATCGGCTGATCCAGGCCAAGTTCGCTCGTCATGCGCTCGATTGTTTCTGTTTTGGCGTGCTCGCCCATCATCGTAACAATGGCGTTGCCGGGCACGATGCGCAGCATTATGAAGATAAGCAGCGCCACGCCGAGCATTACTATAGCGGCTTGCATGACGCGGCTAAGTATATTTCTTGCCAAGAGTTTAGCCTCCTAAATGCACAGCACGGACGCCCGATATTCCGGGCGTCCTGCCGCGCATTGATATTTATATTTACTGCTTGAGCGTTACGTCGCTGACGTAAAAATTGCTAAACCCCGCCCAATAGGGGACAAAGCTCTCCACGCGATCGCCAATCGCAAAAAGGTGCGTACTTCCCAACAGCGGAACCCATGCAGCATCATCAACAACGATCTTCTCTTCAAGTGCTTGGTACTCGGCCATGCGCGCAGCGTCATCCGTAATGCCGGAGGCTGCGGTAACGCGAGCCATGACTTCCGTATCATGGTAGTTCAGACTGCGGATGCGGGTCTTGTCGGTGCCGCCGAAGAAAGTATACATGATGTTGGCGGGATCATTGTAGTCCATCGTCCACGTGGCAATGAAGGAATCCATCTCGCCGGACTTACGCAAATCGAGCCAGGATGACTCGTCATAGCTCTTTATCTCTGCATTGATGCCGATCGCCTGCAGATTCTGCTGTACTGTCTGATACACGAGCTTCAGATTGCTGGATGCGGAGGAGTCCATGGAAAGTTCAAAGCTTATCTCACCGTCGGCATAGCCCGCATCGGCGAGCAGTGCCTTTGCGCCATCAGGGTCATAGGCGGGACGTGCGAGCTCCTTATTGAAGCCCCAGACGCCTTCGGGGATGATGCCGTTTTCAACGATGGCGTTCCCGGCATAGATGGAGGCAACGATGCTGTCTGCATCGATTGCCATCTGCAGCGCCTTACGCACGTTGACGTCGGAGAGGTACTGATTATTCTCGTTGAGCGCGAAGTATGTGAGCCCGACCCGGGAACTGACAATAAGCTTGTCGGCATACTGCGTCTTGTATGTAGACTCGACAATGCTGGAATCGAGCGCCTCAAGGTCAATGATGTCCAACTCGCCGTTCTGGTACATAAGATTCTGGGTAGATGGGTCGGGGATAATGGAGACAACAGCCTTCTTCACGGACGGTGCATCACCCCAATATTTGTCGTTATATTCAAGGGTGAAGTGGTCGTTTACTACCCATTCCGTTACCTTATAGGGGCCGGTGCCAACGGTGTCTTCACAGCTCATGCCAAAATTGGCGGCGGCCTCTACGGTTTCTTTATCCACAACGGACATAGCGGGTGAGGTGAGTTCGGCAAGGAAACCCGCATTCGCGGTATTGAGCGCGATGGTAAAGTGCGTATCATCGATCACGGAAAACCCTTCCAGTTTGTCTGCATCACCGTTTTGCAGCGCCTCAGCGCCGACGACTTCAAGGGGTATATCGTCGTTCACACCGCCGGCAGTCAGAAGACGTTCAAATGTATACTGCACATCGGAAGCGGTCAGTACACTGCCGTTTGAAAAGACGATTCCATCTTTCAGCGTGAAGGTGTAGGTCAGCCCGTCATCTGAGACGGTATAGCTCTCGCAGAGGCTGGAAACAACGGCAGTGCTGCCGTCAGGCTGAACTTCAGACTCAAACAGGCGGTCGAAGACATTCATGGGCACCATATAGTCGTCTGTGGTCTGCGAAACATCCATGGTACTGATGTCATAGAGCGCTGCAACGCGCAGTACCCCATCCTCAGCAGTCGAATTCCCGCTTTCGGGGGTGGGCGTGGTCACTGCCGTAGAGCCACAGGCTGCCATCGTGAGAGCAATCGCGCACATAAGCGAAGCAAAAACAAATCTTCTCAAGTTGATCCTCCATTCAAATAGATTCCGTATTTCCCGAACGGGCTTGCAAAGCTATTATATAAGAAATGATTTGCAAATAAAATCGCCGAATATGCGGAATGTATTGCAAAAAATGCTGTTGGTCAGCATCGAATAAAGGATGCTTTATGTTTCGATATATCCGACGAAATTGTAGCAGATATGAATGTTGCGTTCCGCGTGATCGCCCACGGTATAGCGTTCGCCGATCTCGATTTTCTATATCAGCCGCACCAGCGGGGGACGGTCTGATTTCTCAAGCTGAGCGTAGTCCTGCATCATGTCCAGCCATGCGTCTGCGGAGGATTCCGTTTCCCGGCTGGCGAGGTGGTTGTCCATCCGCTGCACGGCATCCTACGTCTCTTGCACAATCAGCGGCTCATAAGTGTTCACGACTTGGATCCTTTCGGATTCCGGTTTGCCGACCTGCTTGTGGTGCTTGTTGGACACTGTGCCGGCTTTATTTTGCAGATTTCCTGTTCGGGAAGAAAACAGCAGTGGATTGTTTCGCATTTATATGTTATGATCATTAAAAAAGCCGAACTAATGAGGTGGGCATATATGAAGCTAAATACAAATTCTCCGATTTCGCAAAATGCGTCTGCTTTATCAACTCAAAAACGAAGCATATGTCTTATTAACGATTCCTTCCCTCCGGTGATTGACGGCGTGGCCAACGCGGTCATCAACTATGCTTCCGTCATCCAGCGGGGCTATGGCAGCGCCACTGTGGTAACGCCCTACTATCCCAACGCCGACGACAGTGCCTACCCTTTCCCGGTGCTGCGCTATCCCAGCATTGACATGACGAAGCTGGTGGGCTATCGGGCTGGCTTTCCTCTGTCGCCGAAGTTGATGGCTCAGGTAGAGGGGCGTCACATTGATCTGATCCATAGCCACTGTCCCATCACGTCCACAGTGCTGGCCCGGATGCTGCGGCAGCGTCTGCATGTACCGCTGGTGTTCACCTACCACACCAAGTTCGATATCGACATTGCCAATGCCATCCATAGCAAGCAGCTGCAGGAAGCCTCCATCAAGCTGCTGGTGGAGAACATCTCCGCCTGCGATGAGGTATGGACGGTCAGCCGCGGTGCAGGAGAAAATCTCCGTTCCCTGGGCTATCAGGGAGAGTATATTGTCATGCCAAACGGCGTGGACTTCCCTGCCGGTCGCTTGCCGGAGGAGAAGGTACGCGCCGTAAGCCAAGGTCTTGACCTGTCGGGCAGCGTGCCGCTGCTGCTGTTCGTGGGACGCATGATGTGGTACAAGGGGCTGCGGATCATTCTGGATGCCCTGAAGCAGTTGAAGGAGGACGGGCCTGACTTCCGCATGGTGTTCGTAGGTAAGGGTACCGACGGAGAAGCCATCCGCGACTATGCCAAAGAACTGTGTTTGGATGACAAGGTGTTCTTTCTGGAGCCCTGCTATGACCGGGAGATTATCCGGGCATGGTATTGCCGGGCTGACCTGTTCCTGTTTCCCTCCACTTTTGATACCAACGGTCTTGTAGTGCGTGAGGCTGCGGCCTGCGGCCTTGCCAGCGTGCTGATTGCCGGAAGCTGCGCCGCGGAGGACATTACCGATGGGCAGAACGGCTTTTTCATCGAGGGAAATGCCGCTTCCATGGCGGAGATGCTGCGCCGCTTACTGCCCCGGCGGGCGCTGATGCGGCAGGTGGGCGAAAATGCCCAGCGTGAGATCTACATCTCCTGGGACACTTCTGTC
>DCCL01000064.1:0-1761 GCA_002313795.1 Faecalibacterium prausnitzii | reverse complement strand
CTTGACAACTTCCGCCGGGGGATGTATCCTGCACACGATGCTTGGATGGATGAATTACTGCTGGGTACGGCGGAATCGCTGGATGCCATCAACCGCCTGCGTGTCATCCCCCAGCAACTGCGTGCCGCCATGGATGAGGATATCCGCCAGTGGCATGACGAGATACAGGAGAACCGTCTGAACGCTCAAGAGGAGTGCCAAAAGCTACAGGAAAAGCTGGCGCAGTTGTGCCAGCGGATCGATCGTTATCTGTAAAGACGTTTATTAAGCAATAAATCCATATTACTTTCGGGCAGTGAAATAAAGGAATCATGCATATGAATATAAAAATTTCCGCAGATAGCACCTGCGACCTGTCTCCCGAGCTGCTGGAGCGCTACCATGTCGGTATCGTACCGCTGTACATCGTCCGGGAGGGCAAATCACTACTGGACGGCGTGGATATCACGCCCGATGAGATCTATGACCACGTGGCCAAGGGCGGAAGCATGTGCTCCACGGCGGCGGTGTCGGTGTATGACTATGAGGAGTTCTTTCGCAGGGAGCTGGAGAGCGCCGACGCTGTGGTTCATTTTCACATCTCCAGCGACATGTCCGCCTGCTATCAGAACGCCTGCATCGCGGCAAACGAGGTTGGAAATGTCTACCCAGTAGACACCCGTAATCTCTCCACCGGCATCGGACTGCTGGTGCTGGAGGCAGCGGAGTTGGCTCAAAAGGGTATGTTTACCGCTCAGGAGATTCAACAGCAAATGGAGCAGCGGCGCGAACTGCTGGATGTCAGCTTTCTGGTGGAGCAGCTGGGGTATCTCCGCAAGGGTGGCCGGTGCTCCAGCGTGGCGGCGCTGGGCGCCAACATGTTTTCTCTGCGCCCCTGCATTCAGGTAAAGGACGGCGAAATGGGCGTGGGGAAAAAATACCGTGGTGCCTCCCGGAAGTGTTTGCTGCAATACGTAAGGGAGCGTCTGGAGGGACGGGACAATATCGACACGCACCGCATTTTCATCACCGAGTCCGGTGGCTTCACCCCGGAGGAGGTGGCTGAGGTAGCGGCGGCGGTACGAAGCTATCAGCCCTTTGAAGAAGTGCTGCACACCCGCGCCGGCTGTACGGTATCCAGTCACTGCGGCCCCAGAACACTGGGCATTCTGTACTTTTGCACTAAATGACGGTGAGATCGCTCTAGGCTATTCCAATTTTTGCGTAGGGTTTCTTCTGAGTAAGTAAATTGCATAAAAGAAGCTGGCATCCAGTGAGGGTGCCAGCTTCTTCATTTAGAAAAAGGACACGATGCGTTTTTGTGTATCACAGCTGCTTGATGAAGCAGCGGCGGCGCTTGTGCTGTTCGGTCTGAAAATCCTTCCACTGGGACTGGACCTTGTCGTTCAGCTCCAGCATGGGGCCGGTCTCCGCCTGCTTGATGCCCAGCTTGTGGCAGCCCTTCATGGTCTTGCTGAGGATAATGGCGTTGACGCCCTTTTTCTGGTAGTCCGGGTGGACGGCGATGAGCAGCAGGTCCACGGTGTCGTTTCTGCGGAAGGACTTGAGCACGTCGATCCAGCCGGTGGGCATGAGGCGGCCCCGGTGCTTCTGCAGGGCGGAGGCCAGGCTGGGCGCACCTACGCCGAAGGCTACCATGCGGTCGTTCTCATCCATGACGAAGCAGGTGGTGTTGGGGTTGATGAGGGGCGCGAACTTGGCGGAGTACTTTTTGATCTGGCGGTCGGAGAGCTCCACAGTGCCGTACAGCGGCGCGTAGGC
>DCCL01000129.1 GCA_002313795.1 Faecalibacterium prausnitzii | reverse complement strand
ACCATGGAGCAGGTGCGTATGCCCATCTCCGAGCTGAAGAGCTATATCGAAAATAAGATCCAGTTCTGATAAAACGCATCGGAACGGATGCTGAACCAAGACCCTCCCGCCGGGCGTCCCGGCGGGAGGGTCTTTTGCACAAAAGAAAACAGACGTTCCGGATTTGTTGAAAAATCGCGAAACGTCTGTTATACTGAAAGACGAGAGTGCTGCCCACATACGGCAGGCGGTCCTGCATCCCTCTGGCCTGACGTCAGGGAGTATGCATTGCTGCACCCCTGACGCTTCATGCGAAAGGGGGGATGAACCATGACGCTTTTGGAAATTCTGGCATTGCTTACCTTGCTTGCAACGGTAGGCTTTGGCATGTTCGATATCGCCTGGAAGATCTTCAGCAACAAAAAATGACCGCCCCCAGTCTAGCAAACTAAACGGTCATTTTTTATAACTGACCAGAAGGATGCGGACCGTTTTGCCGGGCAGCACTCTCTTTGTGTTTTTAGTATAACACGGCATAACGAAAAATGCAATGTGTGCCGTAAAATTTCAGCAGTGGACAATTCCCGCCCCGGCGGGTATACTGTGAAAGAGAAAATGCACCGCCGTGTTTTGCACGGCAGAAAGGAACCATTGTGGAAAACTTTGACCTTCTTCTGAAAAAATATGCCGATTTCATCGTCCGCGTGGGCGTCAACCCGCAGCCGGGTCAGACCCTCATCATCCGCTGCCCGCTGGAGGCTGCACCGCTGGCCCGCCTGTGCGTGCGCAGCGGCTTTGAGGCCGGTGCCCGGGATGTGCAGGTGGACTGGAGCGATAACGCAGTCTCCCGCAGCCGGATGGAGCTGGGCAGCGAGGAAGCACTGACCGACTTCAAGCCCTATCAGCTCCGCCGCTATCTCGACTACGCCGAGACCGAGGGCAGCGTCTGTGTGCTTCATCTCATTGCAGATGACCCGGAGGTGTATGCCGGTCTGGACGGTGCAAAGATCAGCCGTGTGAATGCCGCCAGCCGCAAGTTCATGGCTCCCTGGCGGGAATATACCATGAATGACCGGATCCAGTGGTCCATCGCCGCCATGCCCAGCAAGCCCTGGGCAAAGAAGATGTTCCCGGAGATGGACGAGGATGCCGCTGTGGAAAAGCTCTGGCAGCTCATCTTTGATGTCTGCCGCGTGACGGGCGGCGACCCCGTGAAGGAGTGGAAGGCCCATCTCGACCGCCTGACTGCCCTGAAGGACAAGATGAACGCCCTCGATCTGGAGAGTGTCCATTTCCAGAGCAGCAACGGCACCGACCTGACCGTGGGCATCGCCGATAAGGCCATCTGGGAGAGCGCTGCCAGCCGCAGTGAGAAGGGCTGTGTCTTCCTGCCCAACATCCCCACCGAGGAAGTCTTCACTGCACCCCATAAGGATAAGGTGAACGGCATCGTCTACGGCACCAAGCCCTACGTCTTTAACGGCCAGCTCATCAAGGGCTTCCATGTCACCTTTAAGGATGGCCGTGTGGTGGAGCACGGTGCCGAGGAGGGCGCGGAGCTGCTGGGTCAGCTGCTGGACACCGACGAGGGCGCACGGAGCATCGGCGAGGTGGCTCTGGTGCCGGCTTCCAGCCCCATCAACCGGAGCGGTGCTCTGTTCTACAGCACCCTCTTCGATGAGAATGCCGCCTGCCATATCGCGTTCGGTGCCAGCTATCCCGGCACCACCGAGAACGGCACAAAGCTCTCCAGGGACGAGCTGCTGGCCCGTGGCATGAACCAGTCCACCATCCATGAGGACGTCATGATCGGTGCCGAGGACAGCCACATCACTGGCAAGTGCCGCGACGGCCGGGTGGTAGACCTGTTCCGGGACGGCGTGTGGGTGCTGTGAGCCTGTAGTAAATGAACGCCCAAAAGAGAATTTCCGCAAAAAAGCTTGCATAATCCGCAAGAGTATGCTATATTCTAGTAGTACGATATAGTTTAACCTGAAACGTGGGCCGCAAGGTCCGCGTTTCTTGTTTGTTTGGAGGTTTTTTATGGCGAAGCAGTCTGGCGGCAATACCGCCCAGAGAGTCGAAGCGCTTGTCCGCCCCACTGTGGAGGGCATGGGCCTGCGCCTGTGGGATGTGGTCTTTGAGAAGGAAGGGCCGGACTGGTATCTCCGTGTTCTCATCGACAAGGACGGCACCATGGATACCGATACCTGTGCCGAGGTGTCCCATGCACTGGACCCCATCCTCGATGAGGCAGACCCCATCGACCAGAGCTATTATCTCGAGGTGGGCAGCCCCGGCCTTGGCCGCAAGCTGACCCGTCCGGAGCACTACGAGGCACTCAAGGGCGAGAAGATCGGCGTCAAGCTCATCCGTCCCAACGCCGACGGTGTGCGCGAGTTTGCCGGCATCCTCACCGGTCGTGAGGGAAATACTGTCACGGTCGAGACCGAGAACGGCCCGGTGAGCTTTGAGGTGAGCGCTGCTTCCAGCGTCCACCTGTGTGATGATGAACATCTGTTTGACTAAAATATATTATCAGGAGGAACCCGAAAAATGGCAGCAGCGAACAACGAATTTTTTGAAGCTCTCTCCATGCTGGAGCACGAGCGCGGAATCACCGCAGAGTATCTGATCGACAAGATCAAGGCCGCTATCATCATCGCGGTCAAGAAGAACTACGAGGTCGAGGATGACCATGTCATGGTCGAGATCGACCCTGCCACCGGCAAGTTCAACGTCGCCCTCATCCAGGACGTCGTGGCTGACGAAGACTGGTACGACGAGCACGGCGAGATCGGCATCACCGAGGCACAGCACATCCGCAAGAGCTACAAGGTGGGCGACCGCGTGATCACCCCCCTCAAGACCAAGGACTTCGGCCGCATTGCCGCCCAGACCGCAAAGCACGTCATCCGTCAGGGCATCCGCGAGGCAGAGCGCAGCCGCCAGCTGAGCGAGATCCAGTCCCGCGCACATGACATCATCCACGCAACCGTCACCCGCGTGGACGAGGAAAAGGGCATCGTGGCCCTGGACCTGGGCAAGGGCGGCGAGGCCATCCTGCCCCACAACGAGCAGGTGCCCGGCGAGACCTACACCGAGGGCCAGATGCTGGATGTTTACGTGGTGGATGTGCTCAGCGGCGAGCGCGGTGCTCGTGTTATGATCAGCCGTACCCACCCGGGCCTGGTCAAGCGCCTGTTCGAGCTGGAAGTGCCTGAAATTTACGACGGCACCGTTGAGGTCAAGGCCATCAGCCGCGAGGCCGGTGCCCGCACCAAGATGGCCGTCTGGTCCAAGGACCCCAACGTCAACCCTGTCTCTGCCTGCATCGGCGAGCACGGCAGCCGCGTGGCCGCTGTGGTCGAGAAGCTGGGCGGCGAGAAGATCGA
>DCCL01000052.1 GCA_002313795.1 Faecalibacterium prausnitzii | reverse complement strand
TACTGGCTCATGACGCTGGGAATGAAGCAGCCGGGGTCGGCACGGTTCCATGCGGCCATCTGGTCGAGGACGGCAAAACTGTCGTCGATGTGGCCGGGCAGAGCCAGATGCCGCAGGATGACGCCCTTTTGCAGGATGCCTTCGCTGTCGAACACCGAATGTCCGGTTTGCGCCATCATGGCTTCGATGGCGGGCCTGGCCTGTGCAAAGTAGTCCGGGGCCGAGGAAAGCTCTGCCGACAGGGCGGAGGATACATATTTCAGGTCGGCCAGCCAGATGTCGATATAACCCCGCCACGCTTCCACGCTCTCCACCGTCTCGTAGCCGCCGGTGTTGCAGACGATGGGCAGGCGCAGCCCCTCAGCCCGGGCAATGTCCAGCGCGACGATGATCCAAGGCCGCCACTGGCCGGGGGTGACCAGATTGATGTTGTGGGCCCCCTGTGCCTGCAAGTTGAGGAAGATCTCCGCCAGATGCTCGACGGTGATCTCTTTTCCAAGCCCCTCGGCGCTGATGGGGTAGTTCTGGCAGAAACAGCATTTGAGGGTGCAGCCGGAGAAAAACACGGTGCCGCTGCCCCGGGTGCCGCTGATGCAGGGCTCCTCCCAGAAATGCAGGGCGGCGCGGGCGGCTTTCAGTTCACGGCCTGCCCCGCAAAAGCCGGTCTGTCCGGCGGCACGGTCGGCATGGCATCGGCGGGGGCAGAGGGTACAGGAAGAGGGGATGACTGCGGAAATATTTTTGGGCATAGTATCCAACTCCTATGAGAAAGAATCATACTAAATTAGCACAGGCTATTATATCATTTTCACCCCCGATAGTGGTATACTAAGATTGAATATTGCATGTGATGCAAGAATACTACATAATTTGGAGGATACTATGCGTACAGAGACCGAAGAGATCCGGGATAACCTGAAATATCTGAGCCTTCTGGCCCGGGACTATCCCTCGCAGGCGGCTGCTGCCAGCGAGATCATCAGCACACAGGCCCTGCTCAAGCTGCCCAAGGGCACGGAACATTTCATGAGTGACCTGCATGGTGAGAACGAAGCCTTTGTGCACATCCTCAACTCCGCTTCCGGCGTCATCCGCGAAAAGGTCGATATCGTGCTGGGAAACGGCATCCCCGAGGCCGCCCGCGCCGAGCTGGCCACCCTCATCTACTACCCCAACGAGAAACTGCCTCAGCTCAAGGAGCGCTGCCCCGACGAAGAGGCGCTGGAACAGTGGTACAGCGAGACTCTGCTCCGGCTCATTGATATCTGCCGCCTCGTATCCTCCAAGCATACCCGGGAACACGTGCGGGCCTGCCTGCCCTCCAGCTGCGGCTATATCCTGGATGAACTGCTCCACGCCCACTTCGAAGACCACGACAAGGACCTTTACTATGGGCAGATCGTGGGCAGCATCATCGAGAATGGCCGTGCGGATAAGTTCATCGTCCGGCTCTGTGAGCTCATCAAGCGGCTGGCCGTGGACAAGCTCCACATCGTGGGCGACCTGTTCGACCGCGGCCCCCGCCCGGACGTCATCCTCGACCTGCTGATGCGGCACCATGACGTGGATATCCAGTGGGGCAACCATGATGTGGTCTGGATGGGTGCCGCCTCCGGAAGCCCCATCTGCATCTGCACCGTCCTGAAGACGACCCTTGCCTACCACAACCACGGCATGGTCGAGGACTGTTATGGCATTAACCTCCGCCACCTGCAGCGGATGGCGGAGCAGTTCTATGGCAGCGATGACCTGACCATCTGGATGCCCCATACCGATGCAGCCCGCGGCCCTTACACGCCGGGTATGCTCCACCGCTGCGCCGTCATGCACAAGGCCATCACCATTATGATGCTCAAGCTGGAGTGCAAGGTCATCGACCGCAACCCGGATTTCAAGATGCAGGGCCGGGATTTCCTGCGCCGCATCAACTGGAAAAAGGGCACCGTCATGGTAGGGGAGAAGGAATATCCCCTCCGTGATACATCCTTCCCCACCGTAGACCCGGCCGACCCCACTGCCCTGAACAGCGATGAGAAGCTGGTGCTTCAGAAGCTGGTGCAGTCCTTCCGCCAGAGCGAGAAATTGCAGCAGCACGTGGAGTTCCTCTACGCCAAGGGCAGTGTATACCACATCGAGAACGGCAACCTGCTTTACCATGGTGTGGTGCCCATGACCAAGAAGGGCACATTTGCGGTGGAGCGGTTCGAGGGCCATGCCTATTCCGGCCGTGCTCTCATGGACTACTGCGACGAACGCGCCCGCCGGGGATATTTTGCCCCCGATGGCAGCGCTGCCCGCCAGAGCGGACAGGACTTTCTATGGTATCTGTGGTGCGGCAAGCTGTCGCCGCTGTTTGGCCGCAGTGCCATGACCACCTTCGAGCGGCTCTATATCGAAGACCCTGCCACCCATACCGAGGTGAAAGACCCCTATTATACATGGTATAATGAAGAGGCTGTCTGCCGCAGCATCCTGGCGGAGTTCGGCCTGCCGGGCAGCAGCCACATCGTCAACGGCCATGTCCCCGTGCAGGAGAAGAAAGGGGAAAGCCCCATCAAGGGCGGGGGCCGCCTTGTGGTCATCGATGGCGGGTTCTGCCGCGCTTACCACGAGAAGACGGGTATCGCAGGTTATACGCTGGTCTATTCCAGCCGCACCATGTCCCTGCGCACCCACCAGCCCTTCGTCAGCGCGGAGAAAGCCGTGAATGAGAACATCGACATCATCTCCCAGAAGAACATCCTTGAGACCGAGAACCACCGCATCCTTGTGGAAGAGACCGATGAGGGCGAGGCGCTGCGGGAGAAAGTGCACGACCTCAAGCAGCTCGTCCGGGCCTATCAGCTGGGCTGGGTGAAGGAGACCCGCTGCGACGACTGCGTGTGGTGAGCATCGTTTTGTAAATTTTTTCTTAAAAAGAGACAAAATCCGGGGATAATCGGAAAGAAACTGGGCAAAACAGAAAATAATCCGCCAACGTGCACAGGGGCTTTGCTTTTTGCTGAAAGTTGTGTATAATAAGATAGCTGTAATTGTAGGGCGCGGCTTGCCGTGCCTGCGATGCAGCGTGGATAGAAATGCTTTCAGGAACCTTAGCAGGCCGGAAGAATCAGGCCTCTGACAAGGAGATCATAAAATTGGAGAAATTTGTTATTACGGGCGGTAAGCCCCTGCACGGCGAAGTCACCATTTCCGGTGCAAAGAATGCGGCTGTGGGTATTCTGCCTGCCACCATTCTGGCGGCAGATGTTTGTGTCATCGAGAATCTGCCGGATATCAGTGACGTGGCGGTGAGCCTGAAGATCCTGAGCACCCTGGGTGCCGGCATCAAGATGCTGAACCGCAATACCTATGAGATCGACACCACCCATCTCACCAGCACCAATGTGCCGGATGACCTGTCCCGTCAGATGCGGGCCAGCTACTATTTCCTGGGTGCGCTGCTGTCCCGGTTCGGCAAGGCACAGGTGGCCATGCCCGGCGGCTGCAATCTGGGCCCCCGCCCCATCGACCAGCACCTGAAGGTGTTCAG
>DCCL01000140.1:4517-9842 GCA_002313795.1 Faecalibacterium prausnitzii | reverse complement strand
GCTTTCACACTTTTTCGATTTCTGCATTTTACGGCTCCGCCGATAATATCGCACCACTCTCAAATCAGAAATGTCCCTCAAAGTCCCCTTCGATTTCATAGGGCCAGCTGAGGATGCCGCCCAGATCATAAATATTGGTATACCCCAGTGCATCCAGTTTCTGGACGGCATCGGCACTGCGGCGTCCGGTACGGCAGTACACCACCCAGGCCGCGTTCTTGTCGGGCATCACCTCAGCGGCCTGGGCATTCACCTGTTCCAGCGGGAGCAGCTTTGCCCCCGGGATGTGCCCCACGGCGTATTCATCCGGTTCCCGCACATCGACGGCCTGCGCCTTTCTTGTGTCCAGCAGACGGATGGCTGCTGCGGGCGTGATCTTCTCGACCATATCACACTCTCTCCTTCTGTCGTTGTTATTCCATCTTATGATATCAGACATTTTTTGTTTATACAAGAGAAAGCCCGTTTTTCACTTTGCAAAAATCCGGTGCCGTGGTATACTGGAAGATGAGCAAGGAGAGAAATCGTTATGAAATTTTCCACCAAGAGCCGCTACGCCCTGCGGCTGATGGCCGAACTGGCCCGCTACGCACCGGGCACCACCGTCTCGCTGAAGGAGATCAGCGAGCGCCAGAACCTGAGCCTGAAATATCTGGAGCAGATCGTCACCCCGCTGGCCCGGGTGGGCCTTGTCAAAAGCGAGCGGGGCAGTCAGGGCGGCTACCGCCTGACTAAGGCCCCCGCCGACTACACTGCCGGCGAGATTCTGCGGGCCATTGAGGGCAGTGTGGCCCCCATCCCCTGCCTTGGCAGTGAGACCAACGAGTGCCCCATGTCGGAGCAGTGCTTCACCCTGCCTTTCTGGGCGGGTCTGGATGATGTCATCAACCAGTATATCGACAGCGTCACCCTCGAGCAGCTGGCCCAGAGCCTGCCCTCTGCCAACGAAGGCTGTGGCTGCTGCGGCCCCAAGACCTGATTTTTCGTTCCGGGATTGACTCCGCGCCCAAAAAAAGGTATACTATTTTAGTATTCCTGCCGGGGTGTTGCGCAGTTGGTAGCGCGCCTGCTTTGGGAGCAGGAGGCCGCGAGTTCGAGTCTCGCCACTCCGATAGAAAGAAAACCCACGATTCAGCGTTCGTATTGGAACGTTCATCGTGGGTTCTTTTTGTTATCTGTATTCTGAGCGCCGGCTGGAACCTGCTTTATTTGTGCCTTACACGGCAAAAAACTGCACACAGTTTCAGCGGCCTTTGCAGACAAAAATCATCTGTAACGCGGCTTTTAGTTGCTTAGAACCAGCCACGACGATGGCACCTTTCATATTCGGTGATATTTCTCCTGAAACGTTCACCAGCAATGCCGCTTACTTCATCCAAAATCAAATCATCATAAGGGATCCCCTTTGCTTCCAGATGTGCCCTGAACCAGTTGCGACGCCGAGAGTTCTGATAAGGACCGCCGGGATATTCAGACGGAAATTTGCCAAGACAGTTTAAGTTACCAAGACTCATCCATTCTTTTCGGACGCGTTCTCGCATTTCAAGCGTTTGAACATCTGCCGGTTTTCCGTTGCGGCTGTACCCATATGCCTGATGATAGATCTCCATCCGTCTGTTCTGTTCGGCGTTTTGTCCCATACTGATTATAACGATCACGATCAATGCAATAAGAAGCATATGAAACCCTCCTGTACCCTGCCGCGTGTTTCTTTGGACTGACTGAAGGATATCACGCTTGATGTCCCACTAATCGGATTTTCAAGCGTATTTTCAATAATTTTCGAGTTTTTCTCCAAAGCCGTAAAGCCGTACTTTTTCGCTATCCGCTCTTCCTGTCAGACAAACGCCATAAAATGCGTCTGCCTGCTGTTCTGCGACATCTTTCCCGACCGAAAACATACCGTCCTCACCTTCTCTGCCTCCCCGTCCTTTCCGCGCTCCCGGAGAGATCCAGATACCGTCCCGAAAAACACACCCAAAGATACCAAAATTTTCACGTTTTATCTATTGAATCCTGCGGTCCCGAATGGTATCCTTAACACTGTCCCTCAAACTCTCTGAGACAGGAGTATCAAAATGAAGAAAAAAGTCCTTTCCCGCATCGCTGCTGCGGTCGGGATGAGCCTTGTGGTCGCTGTGGTCCTGCCTATCGTGTCCATGCTCAATATATTCCGGGCAAGCTTTGCCGTATCGGTTCCGGCCCCTTCGGGCGCAGACAGCTCCGCCGCCTCCGAAGACAACACCACGATGGAAGACGTCTGGAACCAGTTCCTGGAGCAGGCCGACAGTGATGACGCTTCCATTGCCGACCTCATCACCAAAGAGCTTTCTGCAGAGTCCTCTTCGGAAGACGCCGCTTCTGAGGATGCCGTTTCTTCTGAGGCGGCATCGGAGAGCACAGCCTCCAGTGCATCTTCCGGCAAGACCGCTTCCAGCGCTTCGTCTTCCTCTTCTTCCCGGGCAGAGACCGCTGCCTCTTCCAAGCCGGCCTCCTCTTCGCAGGAGACTTCTTCCAACCATACAGCATCCTCTTCTCACGCAGCCGCTTCCTCCGGCAGCACCGCCTCCACCCCGCGGAACAGCTGCGATGAACAGCTTGCACAGTACATCGTCCAGCTGGAAAAACTGCAAAAGAAGAGCTCTTCCCAGCTCTACTCCGTCATTCAGGAGGCCTATGACGAATACATTGCCTATCCTGAGGACAAGCGCAGTCTTACCCTGAAAGTCTCCATCGTCGTTTCCAAGGGCAGCAAGCTGACCTCTCTGCAGAGCGCCTGCGATAAGGAGTTCAACACCATTCTGGCCCAGATGCGCACCTGCCTGAAGGAGAACGGCCGTGACCAGAAACTGGCTGACGAGGCTCAGAAAGCCTATGAGAACGCCAAATCTTCCATGATAAAGGAACTGACCAACATCGTCTACAACACGGCCACCGGCAGCGGTTCCGGCGGTCAGTGGATCGAGAGTCATCGGAATCTGGCATAAACCTGATACAACGAAAGCCCTGCGGCGTGCCGCAGGGCTTTTTGCATAGTTCTGTTTTCAGAAGTTCTCTTCGTAAGCCAGATGTTCCGAAGGACTATCCGCACCGCTTATAAAGACAGCCTTTACTTGGGCTGACGGCCAATGTAGGCGAGGATGCCGCCGTCGGCATAGAGAATCTGACCATTGACGAAATCCGAGGCGTGGGATGCCAGGAACACGCAGGGGCCCACCATATCCTCTGCCTCACCCCAGCGGCCTGCCGGGGTCTTGGCGGTGATGAACTGGTCGAAGGGGTGGCGGCTGCCGTCGGGCTGGACTTCCCGCAGCGGGGCGGTCTGAGCGGTGGCGATATAGCCGGGGCCCATGCCGTTGCACTGGATGTTATATTCGCCGTACTCGGAAGCGATGTTTTTGGTCAGCATCTTGAGCGCGCCCTTGGCGGCGGCGTAGGCCGAGACGGTCTCGCGGCCCAGCTCACTCATCATGGAGCAGATGTTGATGATCTTGCCCTCCCGCTTTTCCATCATATCGGGCAGAACGGCCTTGGAGCAGTTGAATGCACCGCCCACATGGACATCGATGACCCGCATGAAATCGGCATGGCTCATCTCGATCATGGGCACACGCTTCATCAGGCCGGCATTGTTCACCAGGATATCCACCGTGCCCACCTCAGCCTTGATCTTCTCCACCATGGCGTTGACGGCGTTCTCATCGGAGACATCGGCCACATAGCCATGTGCGTCGATGCCGACCTCTTTGTAGGCGGCCATTCCCTTTTCCAGACTGGCCTCGGAAGAGCAGTTGAAGCAGATGGTGGCACCGCACTTTGCCATGCCCTCTGCGATGGAGAAGCCGATGCCGTGGGCACCGCCGGTGATGAGGGCGACTTTGCCCTGTAAGTTGAAAGCGGAAAGATCCATGAAGTTCTCCTTTTCTGTAAAAGCCTTTTGATGATGAACGAAATAAAGCGGATAAATGTGCCCCCTCATCCGTCACCGCCTTCCGGTGATGACAGCTCCCTGAAAGGAGCCTTTTGAGGGGGCACTTGCTATTTTTTTAGCAAAATGCCCCGCGCCGGTCTCCCGGTGCGGGGCATTTGAATGGTGTACTTAATTAGCGCAGGTCCGTGTTGGCGATATTGTCCATGTCGTCGAACTCCATGTTCTCGCCGCCCATTGCCCAGATAAAGGTGTAGTTGGAAGTGCCTACGCCGCTGTGGATGCTCCAGGAGGGGCTGATGACAGCATCCTCGTTGTGCATCACGATGTGACGGGTCTGGGTAGGCTCGCCGCACATGTGGAACACCACCTGCCCCTCGGGCAGTTCAAAGTAGGTGTAAATCTCCATCCGGCGCTCATGCGTGTGGCTGGGCATAGTGTTCCAGTTGGAGCCGGGCTCCAGCTCGGTCATGCCCATGCTCAGCTGGCAGGTCTTGAGCACATCGGGGTGGATGAACTGATTGATGGTGCGCTTATTGCAGGTCTCGACGCTGCCCAGAGGACGATGGTTTGCATCTTCCATCTTGATGAGGCGGGTCTCGTAAGAGCAATGTGCCGGAGCGGACACCATGTAGAACTTGGCGGGATGCTCGGGGTCTGCGGAAGCAAAGGTGACTTCCTTGGTGCCCTTGGTGATGTACAGGCAGTCCTTATAGCCCAGCTCGTACTTCACACCGTCGGCCACCACGATGCCCGTGGAACCCTTGCCGATGTTGAACATGCCGATCTCGCGGCGCTCGAGGAAATAGTGGGTGCCAAAGTTGGCCCAGACGTCGATGCCCTTGTCGATGGACACGGTCTCGTGCACCGGCATGCAGCCCAGCGTCACCATGCGGTCAACGTGGCTGTAGACGGCGACGACCTCATCGGCCTTGTACAGGCCGGTGATGAGCATCTCATCCCGGGTCTCCTCAGTGGTGTAGCGTTTGAAGTCTTTCCGGTTGCAGGAATAGCGGATCTCCATGGCGGATCTCCTTTCCTGCTTAGCGCTGGATACGACCGGAACCGTCGCCGCCAGCCAGCTTCTCGACCTCGGAGACAGTCATCATGTTGTAGTCGCCCTCGATGGTGTGCTTCAGAGCAGAAGCAGCAACAGCGAACTCAACAGCATCCTGAGTGCTCTTGCCGTTCAGCAGAGCGTAGATCAGGCCGCCGCCGAAGGAGTCGCCGCCGCCAACGCGGTCGATGATCTTCAGCTCGTACTTCTTGGAGAAGCAGTACTCGTTGGAAGCGACATCGTACAGCATAGCGCTCCAGCCGTTCTCGGAAGCATTGTGGCTCTCACGCAGGGTGATAGCGACCTTCTCGAAGTGGAACTTGTCAGCCAGCTGCTTAGC
>DCCL01000140.1:0-4416 GCA_002313795.1 Faecalibacterium prausnitzii | reverse complement strand
TCCTCCTCGTTGGAGATGCAGACGTCAACGTACTCGCACAGCTTGGTCATAGCCTCACGAGCCTGCTCGCGGGTCCACAGCTTGCCGCGGTAGTTCAGGTCGCAGCTGATCTTCACGCCGTGAGCCTTAGCAGCCTTGCAGGCCTGCAGGCAGATCTCGACGACATTTGCGCCCAGAGCCGGGGTGATGCCGGTGAAGTGGAACCAATCCACGCCCTCGAAGATCTTATCCCAGTCGAAATCAGAAGGCTGAGCCAGCTGGATGGCGCTGTTGGCACGGTCGTAGATGCAGACGGAGCCACGCTGAGAAGCGCCCTTCTCGTTGTAGTAGATGCCCACACGGTCACCACCGCGGGTGATCATGCTGGTATCGACGCCATAGCGGCGCAGGCTGTTGACAGCGGCCTGGCCGATTGCATGTGCGGGCAGCTTGGTGACGAAAGCTGCATCCAGGCCGTAGTTGGCCAGAGAGACAGCAACGTTTGCCTCGCCGCCGCCGAAGGTGAACTCCAAGGTGTTGGCCTGAACGAAGCGCTCGTAGTTGAAGGGCTGCAGGCGAACCATCAGCTCGCCGAAGGTAACGACTTTCATAGTGTTTCTCCTTTGATTTTGTATCAATGCGGTGCGTATCTCATCCCGCCGCAGCGGGGAATGACGGACAGGGGGTCAGGCTCAGGCCTGGACCAGGTGGAAAGCAAAGCCGGCGATCTCGTCTGCGAAGTAGCAGGCAGTGGTCTTGCCGTTCTTGACGACCTTGCTGTCCAGATCGAACTTTGCGCCGCGCTGGGTCAGGTGATAAATTGCGCGGTCAACATTGTTGCAGCCGATGGCGATGTGGCCGTTGGTGCCGCGGCCCGGCTTCTTCATGATCTCAAATTCCTTGTTGCCCACGAAGATGCTGGAGTTGCCCGGAGCGACCTTCATGTTCAGCAGGCTGCCGATGACATTGGCGATCTTTGCAGCCTCTTCCTCGCTGCCGGTGTTGATACCCACGTGCATGAGCTTCAGGCCCAGCATGGTGTCAACAGCTTCCTTGCTCTGAGCAGTGATCTTTGCCCAGTCGCCGGCCTTGATGACGTCGCTCTTGCACATCCAGGTGCCACCCACAGCGAAGATCTGGTCATAGCCCAGATAATCGTTGACGTTCTTGGCGTTGACACCGCCGGTGCACATCCAGCGAGCGCCCTTCAGGGCAGCGCCGATGTTCTTCAGCATGACCACGCCGCCGTTTGCCTCAGCGGGGAAGAACTTCAGAGCCTCGCAGCCCATGTTCATAGCCTGCTGCATCTCACCGGGAGTAGCAGTACCGGGCATCATGACGCCGCCCTTGCTGATGACGTGCTTGCAGACTTCGGGGTCGAAGCCGGGAGCAACGATGAAGGAAGCACCAGCAGCCATAGCGCGGTCTGCCTGCTCAGTGGTCAGGACAGTGCCGGCACCCAGCAGCATCTCGGGCATCTCTTCGTGGATCTTGCGGATGCACTCCTCAGCACATGCAGTGCGGAAAGTGACCTCAGCTGCGGGCAGGCCGCCCTCAGCCAGAGCCTTGCACAGGGGCAGGGCCTCATCTACGCTGTTAAAAGCAATAACAGGGATAATGCCGATCTGATAGACCTTTTCTACGATGGGATTCATAACGCATTTCTCCTTTTTAACATGACATGAACTCTTATGGCGGGGTGCCGTATGGGTACACCTTCCCCTACCATACATTCGTATCTTTAGTATAAACGAGAGCGGCCCGTTTGGTAATGCTCAACAAGCACAATGTTTTGCATAAGACCTTGTATACATTGCACAAAAACGCCGATTTTTCCGCTTTTCTCCCCCTGTCAGACCCCCAGACGGGCAAAAATCTCGGCTACGCCGTCGTGGTCGTTGTCATTTTCGCTGACGATATCGGCCATCTGCCGGATGTGGGGCATCCCGTTGGCCATCACGGCAGCGACGCCCGCTTTTTCCAGCATGGCCCGGTCGTTCTCGCTATCGCCCACGGCCAGCGTGGCCTCATGAGGGATGCCCAGATGGTCTGCCAGCGCCAGCAGGGCTTCTCCCTTGTTCACGCCTGCCGCCGTCACCTCGATGTTATCCGGCGAGCCCTGCACCACCTCGATGCCCTGAATGGCCCCAAACACGGGCAGATACCGCTGCGCTTCCTCCGGGGTGTGGAAGAACATACAGAACTTCTCCACCGCATGAGCGTGGCGGCTCATCCACTCGCTCTGGTCCCGCAGGATGGTGAACCGGCCATCGTTGGGCTGGATGGCCTCGGTCCCCCTCACTGCCGCCAGGCGGGCGAACCGCTCATCGAAAAAGCGCTGCTGCGCAGTGTCCCGAAGGGCGCGGCCGTCGCTGAAGATGTTGAGACCACCGGGCATCTCCCGAAAGGCCGCGTACACCTCCCGGGCCTTCTCCACCGGGAAGCACCGGCTGACGATGCACTCCGGCTGGCTGGTGTGGTGTTCTGCCGCATTGGCATACCGGCTGTAGACACAGCCCAGCGGGTCGCTGCCGAGGTCCCAGACCGCGCCGCCATTGGAGGTGAGGGCATAGCGCACCCAGGGCTGAGACGCCACCACGGGGGGCAGGCTGGCCAGCGGACGGCCCGTTGCAGGCACCACTGCCACGCCCCGGGCCGAGGCTTCTTCCAGCACCTGACGGGTGCGGGGCGAAATTTCACCTCTGCTGTTGAGCAGGGTGCCGTCCAGGTCCAGTGCCGCCAGACGGATGGGATGAGATGATACAGACATGAAAGCTCCTTTTATATATGCTGAATCGCTCTGAAGAACCGGCAGTGTTTCCGGCCTTTCGGGAGGGAACCGCTGCTTTCTTCATTTTATAACAGGAATTGGATTTGCGCAAGCTGGCCAAGTGTGGTAAAATGTATCATCGTATCACAAAAATTATAGGAGAAAGCACATGAAACCTTCCCTTTTGCGCGCACGGCCCCACCTGTGGTATCAGCTCTACTGGGTGATCTACCTCATCTGGTTCTTCTGGCTGGACTTCACCATCAAGGAGCCGAAGTACATCATCCACAGCCCGCTGGATGACATCATCCCCTTCAACGAGTGGTTCATCTTCCCCTACGGCAGCTGGTTCTTCCTGCTGGCCGGGGTCACAGCCCTGCTCTGGTGGTTCGACACCGCCAGCTATGACAAGCTCTGTCTGATGATGTTCTCGGGCATGACCTTCTGCCTCATCCTCTACATGGTGCTGCCCAACGGTCTGGACATCCGCCCCACCCTTGAAGAGGTGGGACGCAGCAACATCGCCATGACCCTGATGCAGCTCATCTGGAAAGCCGACGCCTCGGTGAACGTCTGCCCCTCCATCCACTGCCAGAGTTCGGCCTGCATGGCCATCGCCTTCTCGGGCAGCACGCTGGCGAAAGACCGCCCCTGGCTCAAAGTGCTGGCCTTTGGCTGGGCTGCACTCATCTGCGCCTCTACCGTGTTCACCAAGCAGCACTCCATCATCGATGTGTTCTGCGGCCTTGCCGTGGCTCTGGTCTGGGTGCCGGTGCTCTATCTGCGTCCCCGCAGACAGTAAGAAACTGGCAAAATCTGCATTTTCTCTCCTGCCGCCCTTGACGGCACGAGGCCGGACGGGTACAATGGTCATAAGCTGATATATCACATGGCCGGGCCTGCCCGGCACAGAAGGAGCGTGACCCGTATGGCAGCACGAAGTGCGCGGGAAGTGGCCTATGAGGCCATCCGAAGCCGCATCATCACAATGGACCTGAAGCCCGGCGACGAGCTGAACGACCGGGAGCTGGCTCAGGAGCTGGGCATCAGCCGCACCCCCATGCGGGAAGCGCTCATCATGCTCAACATCGCCCATATGGTGGTCATCAAGCCCCAGAGCGGCACTCACGTGGCCCCCATCGACCTCAAACTGATGGAGATGGAGCAGTTTGCCCGCTTCACGCTGGAAAAAGAGATCCTCAACCGCATCCGGGGCCATCTGACCGAGGAGCAGGAAGCCGCTTACCGGCTCAACATCGAGAGCTACCGTCAGCTGGAGCGCAGCACCGACGCCGAGAACCGGGAGAGCCGGATGCTGGACCTGGACAACGCCTTCCACCGCCGGGCCTTTGAGCTCTGCGGCATGGAAGAGCACTTCGACCATATGCTCTCCACCTTCCAGCACATCGAGCGGCTGCGGAAGTTCAGCCTGCAGACCGACGAGAACAAATCCGTCTGCGCGGCTCACACCCGCATCCTGGAAGCCGTTCTCCGGGGCTCAGAGGAAGACCTGAGCCGGGCCCTCAGCGACCACCTCAACCGCTATAAGCTCTCGGTTGAGCAGGCCCGCCAGCAGCACCCGGAATATTTCACCGAAGGCTTTGTCAGCCCGGTGGATGGGGCACGATAACGATACTATACAAAAAAGAGGCTGTTGCAAAATACAG
>DCCL01000003.1 GCA_002313795.1 Faecalibacterium prausnitzii | reverse complement strand
TCCGTCAGGATTGCTGCGAAAAATCGCCTTGTCTGCGGGCAAAAATCCTCGTCGTTCAATGCACTCTGCTTACGAAAACAACTTCTTATGAAAACAGCTTCTTAAATCAGAGGTGTGCTCTTACAAAAGCGCGGGCCATGCGGTCGCACTCATAGACATCCGCAAGGTCATAATCCCCGCCAAAGCTGTCGCTGTCCACGACGGCCTCCACCAGACGGCCGATATCCAGGAAGCCGATTTTGTCTTCGAGGAAGAGCTTGACGGCTTCTTCGTTGGCACCGTTGGCGGCGCAGGGGCCGAGACCGCCCTTCTTGATGGCCTTCTTGCAGGCTGCAAGGCAGCGGAAGGTCTCTTCATCTGCCACATCGAAGGTGAGCAGTTTCAGGGTGGTGAAGTCCAGCTCCGGCACCACGCCCGGCACACGGGCCGGGTAGGTCAGAGCGTACTGGATGGGAATGCGCATATCGGGCACGCCCAGCTGTGCGATGATGGAGTTATCGCTGTACTGCACTGCCGAATGGACGATGCTCTGACGCTGGACGACGATCTGGATCTTCTCCGGAGGCAGACCGAAGAGCCAGACGGCCTCGATGAGCTCCAGGCCCTTATTCATCAGGGTAGCGCTGTCGATGGTGATCTTTGCGCCCATGTTCCAGTTGGGATGCTTGAGGGCGTCTGCCTTGGTCTTGCCCCGCAGTTCCTCGGTCTTCATCCCGAAGAACGGCCCGCCGGAAGCGGTCAGCAGGATCTTGGTCAGGCTCTTGGCGCTCTCCTTATCCTGCAGGCACTGGAAGATGGCCGAGTGCTCACTGTCCACCGGCAGCAGCTTGACGCCATGCTTTGCCACGGCCTGTGTGACCAGATGACCGCCGGTGACAAGGCTCTCCTTGTTGGCAAGGGCCAGATCATGGCCGCTCTCGATGGCAGAAAGGCTGGCACCAAGGCCCGCGATGCCGACCACACTGTTCAGCACCACGTCGGGGCCGTCCATCGCGGCCAGTGTTTTCAACCCCTCGGGGCCGGTCAGCAGTTTGGGGGCATTGGCCCGGCCAGCCAGCTCTGCGGCCAGCTTCTCTGCACCGGCCTCACTGGTCATGCAGACATATTTCGGGTGAAATTCTTCGATTTGCTGCAGGATCTTATCCACCTGACTGTGGGCCGACAGACCGAACACCTCATAGCCCTGTGCGCGGATAACGTCCAGGCTCTGGGTGCCGATGGAGCCGGTAGAACCCAGCAGCGTGATTTTTTTAGCCATGAAACTCTACCTCCTGCTGTTTTACTTGTAGAACACTGCAATGACCACCATGGTCACGAAGGGTGCAATGAACATCACGCTGTCAAAGCGATCCAGGATGCCGCCATGGCCCGGGAAGATGGTGCCATAGTCCTTGATGCCGCACTGACGCTTGACCACGCTGGCGAACAGGTCGCCGTAGATGCCCAGCACCGCTGCCACACAGGCCAACAGCGCAATGATAACATACATAGATACGCCGATATTCGAGCGGGTGAACGCCTCCATCCGGTCTGCCGCGATGGAGTAGATGACCGTGACCAGCACGCCGAACACCATAGTGCCCAGCACGCCGCCGATGGCACCTTCCACCGTCTTCTTGGGGCTGACCACCGGGCAGAGCTTATGCTTGCCGAAGGCACGGCCTGCAAAATAGGCGCAGGTGTCACCGCCCCACGCAAAGCAGAGGATGAGCAGGATAAAGAAGATGGCATCATAGCCGAACTTCTCCACCGGCAGCAGCTCCTTGAGCCGGATGAACGAATAGAAGCAGAAGATGACGATGCCCGAAAACATGACAAGACCGCTGGTCTTCTGGTAGCTGACCGTGCCGTTGCGCACCACCAGATAAACGGCGTAGAACAGCACCAGCAGGAAGGACGCGGGCATCACCATCACCCGACAGATATGGTAGCTGGAAAGCATGACGAGCAGTGTATAGGGCACCAGCGGAGCCAGCAGCAGCCAGTCCTGCTTTTTGAACCCCAGCGCAGCGTAAATCTCATGCAGCGCGATCAGGGTGATGGCCGTGACGACCAGGTTGAAGATCAGCGTGTCAAACGTAAACAGCACGCCTGCCAGAACGATGAGGCCCACCACGGCAGTGATGATTCGTGTTTTCATAGTTACATGTTCTCCTTTGTTTCGTCCGGAAACCGCTCTCCTGCTCCCGCAGGACCGCGGCATCCAGCGTCTGAGGAAACACCAGACGCTCTCCGGGGGCCGCACGCACCGTGCAGCATCTGCGTGTTATCGGGCAATGCCCCAAGCGCTCAGAGTCCGCCGAAGCGGCGGGAGCGCCGGTTGAACTCCATAATGGCTGCGTCCAGATCGTCCCGGGTGAAATCGGGCCACAGGACGTCCATTTCCACCAGCTCCGAGTAAGCTGCCTGCCAGAGCATGAAATTGGACAGGCGCTTCTCTCCGCTGGGGCGCAGGATGAAATCGGGGTCTTTCTGCCCGGCGGTGTACATCTCGCCGGACATCATCTCTTCCGTGATGTCCTCGGGCTTCAGCTCCCCTGCCGCCACCTTTGCTGCCAGTCTCTGCGCTGCCCGCACGATCTCGGGACGGCCGCCGTAGTTGACTGCGATGTTGACGGTCAGGCCGGTCTTGCTGGCCGAATCGGTCTCCAGCTCATTCATCAGCTTCTGCAGCTTGGGGTCCAGCGCGGTGCGGTCGCCCAGAAAGCAGATACGGATGTTGCGGTTCTTGTAGTCGAAGCCTTTGATAAGGTATTCGCCGAACAGCCGCATGATGGCGCCCACCTCTTCGGCGGGACGCTTCCAGTTCTCGGTGGAGAATGCGTAGAAGTACACAGACTCTACGCCCAGTTCATCGCAGTAGTTGGCGATATCCTGAAATACGGCTGCGCCCTTCTTGTGTCCGGCGGTGCGGGGCAGACCGCGGCTCTTGGCCCAGCGGCCATTGCCGTCCATGATGATGCCGATGGACAGGCCCTCGGCAAACTCTTTGGGATGTGCCATTTGTTCCTCCCGGCAGCGGATGCCGCCTTGCAAAAAGTGCCGCGCGCCTTGGTTCTTCCAGCGCGCGGCACCCCCGTGTTTGTTCGATCGACCGTGCGGTCAGGCTCAGACGGACATGATCTCCTTCTGCTTTTCCTCAACGGCAGCGTCAATGTTCTTGATATACTTGTCGGTCAGCTTCTGGACATCCTC
>DCCL01000118.1:1687-3021 GCA_002313795.1 Faecalibacterium prausnitzii | reverse complement strand
GGCAAAATCGTGCTGGCCTGCGCCACCTATGATGGCTTCCTTTTCCCGCCGATGGAAAATCTGCTGACCCACCTCAAGACCAAGGCGTTCCAGAACCGCACCGTGGCCCTGATGGAGAACGGCACCTGGGCTCCCATGGCCGCAAAGCTCATGCGTGCCCAGCTGGACGGCATGAAGAACATCACCGTCTGTGATGCGGTCGTCACCCTCCGCTCTGCTTCCAATGCCGCTGCTGAGGCACAGATGGATGTGCTGGTGGATGAGCTGCTGAGCAAGTAAAAGTTAAAAAGTCTTAGAAGCAAAACACCCCCGCCGGGAGTACTCCCGGCGGGGGTGTTTTTACGCTGCTTCAATAAATGGCGCTAAATGGCTCTGTGTCATCGGCGATTTTTACAGAGCGCTGCCGCACCGCTCACGGCCACCAGTACACCCAGCACGGCAAGTCCGGCACCGGCCTGACCGAAGAAGTCGCCCACCGCGCCCACGAGGGGACTGGCAGGGATCATGAGCAGGCTGTAGGCCATGCTGTCCACGCTGATGAGGGTGGCCCGCTGGTCGCTGGGGATGATGTCGTTCAGCTTCTGGCTTTCGTGCAGAAGATAGATGTCGAGGATGCCATTCACCAGCATACAGCCAAGGATGCTGCCGCCTGCAGGTGCCACGCCCACCAGAAAACAACCAGACCCGCAGAGCAGGGCACAGACGATATAAAATCGGCGCAGGCTCTTCGGGTGGAGCCGCCGGGCAACTTCGATGCCCAGCATGGAGGCCAGACCACTGAGCAGCAGCGGCAGGAACAGCAGGGCCGTGGGCCAGCCCAGCTCCACGAGCCGTTGCTGAACGAACATCTTGGTCAGGTAGCTGGGAATGGAGATGACTGCAGCGGAAACGATGAGCTTTGCCGCCAGCGGGGTGGTGTGCAGGGTGGTGACACTGTCCCGAATCAGCTGTACGAACTGCCCGGGCAGCTCCCGGAAGGATCGATTTTCCCGGTTTGCCTGTGTCTCGGTGACGATGGGCTCTTCCATCAGGACGGTGGCCAGTGCAGCAATGCCCTCAAAGGCTGCACTCAGCAGGTAAAAGCCGGAAAAGCGAAGAAAGCGTTCCAGTGTGCTGGCAAGAGCACCGAGGGCTGTGGTGAAATTGGTGATCTGGGAGCAGGTGGCAGAGACTTTGAGATAGTCGTCTGCCCGGCCGCACTGCTTGAGACTGTCGTAGGTCAGGGCCGAAAAAGTGCCGGAGAACATGGTGCTTGCAAATGCTTTCAGGGCCATGGAAAGACAGATGAAGAACAGATCCGGCGCAAAAGCCATCAGAAGATTGGCGAGGACGAC
>DCCL01000118.1:0-1635 GCA_002313795.1 Faecalibacterium prausnitzii | reverse complement strand
TGCCGCCGAACACAAGTGTTTTCCTGCGGCCCAGCAGGTCGGCCGCCATGCCGCTGGGCACCTCACACAGCAGGCTGACGATGTGGAATATGCTCTCGGCAAAGCCGATCTCCCACAGTGAGAAGCCCCGGGCGGCTAGAAGTGCCACCCAGACAGCATCTGTGATGCGCAGGCCGGAAAAGAAATAGTTGGTATATAAACAGGCAAGCTGCTTTTTTAAATTCATAAGGAACACCCTTTCTGAGAAAAATCTCAGTCATGGCTGACGGAAGGTCAGCGGATGATATGGTGTCCCCTTTTGTTTTTTCAAAGCAAAGCAAAAGCGCCCCACAGCAAAGCTGCGCGGCGCTGAAAATCAGGCTCCACGCTTTGCGGAAAGAGACAAAAGGGTACACTTCTAGCTCAGAATGCGTAACGATTTCCTTTTTTAAAGAAAATACATGCATCCCAGCCCATGCCGGTGTACCTCTCTTTCCACAAAGCTTTCGCGAGAGAAAAAGGATACACTTTGAGCCGGAGCTGCATAAAATTTGCTTAATAGTTAAAAAGCAAACGCATTCCGGACCATACCGTGTACCTCTCTTTCTGCAAACGCTGTGCTAAGCTTACCATAAGCCGGGCCGGAAGGCAAGCAAAAACGCCGATTTTGCCGAAAAATGCCCGTCAGCGCTTGCAAACCACGCCGAAATGTGATAAGATGATTCTCGGTTATCAAAACCACAACGACCTGAATACTCCAAACGCAGCGACGGAGAGAGTAGGCAGGCACCCGCAGCAAAGAGAGAGGCTTCACCGGCTGAGAGGGCTTCCGTGCGGGGGTCTGGTGAAGTTCGCTCCCGAGCGGCCTGTGCGAACGGCAGCAGCCCACTAACACAGGACGGTGCGCCCCGTTACGGCGTTTTGAGCGCCGCGCGGCTTTTCTGTGAGCCGGGCGGAAACCGGGTGGTACCGCGGAGCTGTGAATCTTATGAGCTTCGTCCCTTTTGCCGGGCCTTTAAGAGGCCTGGCAGGGGACGGAGCTTTTTTGCTGTCCGCTGAACAACACGAACGATTCGAGAAGGAGAGAATATCCATGCAAGCAATGATCGACGAGCTGGCAAAACAGGCTGAAGAGAGCCTGAGCCAGGTCTCTTCCAAGGAAACGCTGGCAACTTTCTGGCAGGAATATCTGAGCAAGAACGGCAAGATCCCTGCCCTGATGAAGAATCTGCGCTCTGTGGCCCCCGAGGAGCGGCCGGCCATGGGCAAGATCATCAATGAGCTCAAGGCAAAGGTGCAGGCAGAGTATGACGCTGCCGCTGAAAAGGTGAAGCAGGTAGAGCTGGCTGCCCGCAACGCCGCCGAGACGGTGGACATCACCCTGCCCGCCAAGACCCGCGCCGTGGGTGGTCTGCACCCCCTGACCCTGGTCACCAACCAGATCATCGATGTGTTCTCCGGCATGGGCTTTGCTGTTGCCGATGCCCCCGAAATCGAGGATGATGATCACAACTTCACCCGCCTGAACGTACCCAAGGATCACCCTGCCCGTGATATGCAGGATACCTTCTACCTGTCCGATGAGTTCCTGCTCCGTACCCAGACCTCCGGTGGTCAGATCCGTACCATGGACAGCCAGAAGCCGCCCATCAAGGT
>DCCL01000255.1 GCA_002313795.1 Faecalibacterium prausnitzii | reverse complement strand
CAAAATTTGGGCAGAGCTTTCACTTACTTTTCACGGAATTTACAAATTTCAGCCCAGAAGCCCCGCCATATCCTCGGGCAGCGGGCTTTCTGCTGTGACGGTCTTCATGGTCGTTTCCTCCACCGGCACCCGGATCTTCACGCCGTCCGGCATCGGTTCGCAGTCCGGCACCCGGAAAGTCTGCCGGGCACAATGGAGAGCCTGTCGTCCGATGCGCTCCCGGCTCCCGCCGTAGAGGTCATCCCCTGCCAATGGGTGGCCGATGGAGGCAAAATGCACCCGGATCTGATGGGTGCGGCCCGTCACCGGCACGCAGGCCGCGAGGCTGAGGCCATTCTGCACCTTCACGATGGTGTATTCGGTGCGGCTGGGCTTGCCCTCCGGGGTGACGCACCGCCCGATGATGCTGTCCCCCTGCCGCCCGATGGGGGCATCGATGACGCCAGGGCCGAGGGGGAGTTCTCCCTCCACCACTGCATAATAGAGCTTTTCCACTCCTTCGGCCAGCAGAGGTGCGGCGTAGCTGTTCTGTGCTGCCAGCACAAGGCCGCTGGTGTCCTTGTCGATGCGGTTCACCGGCCGGAACACCGGGCTGCGGCCCCGCCGGGCGGCCCAGGCTGCGTAGCCGTTGGCCAGCGTTCCCAGCGGATAGTTCAGGGTGGGATGCACCGCCAGATGGGGCGGCTTTTCCAGCACGAGGGCAAAGGCGTCCTCATGCACCACCTGCACCGGGATGTCCGGCTGAGGCGGGACGCCCTCGCCTTCCGGCGGCAGCTCGAAAGAGACCACCTTCCCGGCTTCCACCCTGCGGTTGGCAAGGATAGGCATCCCATCTGCCAAAAAGCCGCTGCCCCGGAACTTCACGGCACGGGACAGGTCGGACGAGACTCTGCACTTGTGCAGAAAGCTTCGCAGCAGCATCCCATCTGCCTCGGGCGGGACCGGAAAATAAAGTTTCATTTCTCCCACCTCCAGCGCAGGAATATATAAATAAGTATACCAAATTTCCGCCACGCTTGCAAATCTTGTTTTTTTATGGTATCATGAGGAGCGGAAAACGAGTGGAACATACGGCGGCGGGGCGGCTTTGACCGCTCTGAGGAAAGTCCGGGCCTCACAGAGCACGGTAACTGCTAACGGCAGCCGAGGGTGACCTCAGGGAAAGTGCAACAGAAAACAAACCGCCGCAGCAATGCGGTAAGGATGAAACGGCGAGGTAAGAGCTCACCAGCGCATGGGTGACTATGCGGCTTTGTAAACCCTACCGGAAGCAACGCCTATATGGGACGTACAGCGCTGCTCGCGTGTCCCGAAGGCGGCACGAACCTGTCAGCAATGGCAGGTCTAGACAGATCGTCGTTTAATACAGAACCCGGCTTACGGTCTATCTCGTTTTCCTTTTTTCGTCTTTTCAGAACGCTGTCTGCGGTGATGCAGGCAGCGTTTTTTCTGTTTTCTGTGCGCGGAGCGGCTCTTTTACCGGACTGTTACTTTTCGTTTGGGCTGGTTTGTGGTATACTGAACAAAACCGGCTGTCTCTTTTTCTGACCGGTTTCCAAATAAACAGACAGGATGTGAAATCCTCCGATGAAAGATGGTTTTTTGAAAGCAGCTGCTCTTTCCCCCGCCCTGCGGGTGGCAGACTGCAATTATAACGCTTCCCAGATCGTATCCCAGCTGAGGGATGCCGCTGCCCGGGGCGTGAAACTGGCGGTCTTCCCCGAGTTCTGCCTCACCGGCTACACCTGCGGCGATTTATTCTTGCAGCACACCCTGCAGCAGGGCGCGCTGGATGCTCTGCAGACCGTGCTGGACGCCAGCCGGGAGCTGGATACCGTCGCCCTCGTAGGCCTGCCCCTGCTGGTGCGGGGCAAACTGTACAACTGTGCTGCCGTCCTCTGCGGCGGCAGACTGCTGGGCCTTGTGCCCAAGACCTATCTGCCCAACTACGGCGAGTTCTACGAGAAGCGCCAGTTCACGCCGGGCAGCACCGAGGTGGAGACCGTGACGGTCTGCGGGCAGGAAGTGCCCTTCGGCACCTCCCTGCTCTTCCGCTGCCGTCAGATGCCCAGCTTCGTGCTGGGTGTGGAGATCTGCGAAGACCTCTGGAGCGCACTGCCCCCTTCCACCTTCCATGCTCTGGCCGGTGCTACCGTCATCGCCAACCTCTCGGCCAGCGATGAGACCGTCGGCAAGGCCGAGTACCGCCGGGCGCTGGTGGAGAACCAGTCGGCCCGTCTGCTCTGCGGCTATCTTTACGCTTCTGCAGGCCACGGCGAGAGCACGCAGGATATGGTCTTCGCCGGGCACGATCTCATTGCGGAGAATGGCACTCTGCTGGCCGAGACTTCCCCCTTTGAGGGCGGCTGGGCTGAGACGGAGCTGGACTGCCAGCGGATGGAGTCGGAGCGGGCCCGAAACACCAGCTTCGAGCCCAGCGCCGAGGGCTATCTGACCGTCGACTTCGACCTTGCCCTCACCGACACCGTTCTTTCCCGCTGGGTAGACCCTACCCCCTTCATTCCCCACGACGAGCGCCGCCGGGCTGAGCGCTGTGAGCTCATCCTGAAAATGCAGGCTGACGGCCTTGCCAAACGGCTGGAGCACGCCCACGCCAAAACGGCCGTCATCGGCATCTCCGGCGGTCTGGACAGCTGTCTGGCCCTGCTGGTAGCTGTCCGTGCCATGAAGCAGCTGGGCCGCCCCACCAGCGATGTGCTGGCCGTGACCATGCCCTGCTTCGGCACCACCCACCGCACCCGCTCCAATGCAGAGATCCTCTGCGACGAGCTGGCCGTGAGCTTCCAGGAGATCGACATTGCCAACACCGTCCACAGCCACTTTGCGGACATCGGGCAGGACGAAAGCGTTCTGGACGTCACCTTTGAGAATGGGCAGGCCCGCGTCCGCACCCTGGAACTGATGGACACCGCCAACCGCACCGGCGGTCTGGTGGTGGGCACCGGCGACCTCTCCGAGCTGGCACTGGGCTGGGCCACCTATAATGGCGACCACATGAGCATGTACGGCGTCAACGCCGGTGTGCCCAAGACGCTGGTGCGTCATCTTGTCCGGTACGAGGCCGACATTGCTGCTTCCGCTGAGCTGCGCCGGGTGCTGCTGGACATCCTTGATACCCCGGTCTCCCCTGAGCTTCTGCCCGCCAAAGACGGCGAGATCGCGCAGAAGACGGAAGACCTCGTGGGCCCCTATGAGCTGCACGATTTCTATCTTTACTATGTTCTCCGCTTCGGCTTCGGCCCGGCCAAGATCTTCCGGCTGGC
>DCCL01000157.1 GCA_002313795.1 Faecalibacterium prausnitzii | reverse complement strand
CCCTTGATGCCCCGATAACGTGGAGCAAACCCGAAAAGGGCTACCCTTTCGGCTCACCCTTCCTGCTCAAAAGCGACAGCACACCGCACCGCCATACCGGGCTTTCAGCTGCCCCCCGGCTCTCTGCATGGCAAAAACGGCACACACTCTTTTTCATTGCATTTATCAAAAAGAATATACCGTTTTTTGTACGATTTGTCAATCATCTTTTTTCGCGCCCGGCAAAACGTCACCCGGCCCGGGCAGCCCTGCGCGCACGCTTCCACTGCACCATCCGGCTGCGCAGGGCCAGCAGCCCGCCGTAAAGCGCCGGAGAAAGCAGGAACAGCCGGACCTTTCCCTTTTCGCTCCGGTATCCCGGCACCTGCAGCAGCTGCCGGATCAGCCGCTCGGCCCGCAGCTGCACCTCAGCAAGAGTCTGCTGTTCTTCCTGTGAGAGCGCAGCCTTTTTCGCCGGATCGTAGTACGCAATGCGGCCCAGCACCGCATTGCAGGAGGAAAACGCCAGGCTGTAAATCCCCTGTTCCAGCGCAAATTCGGCCCGGTCCAGAATGCCCTCTGCCCCATCCATGCGCTTGCGGAAGGACTCCTGCCGCATGATGCTGCCCTCCCGCTGCACATAATAATACAGCGGTTTTGCGACTACAGCCACCCGCTCGCACTGCGCATAGAAGCGGTGGGCGGTCCATTCATCTTCGTGGATCTTTCCCACCGGAAAGCGTACCCGTTCAAACAGGTCCCTCCGGTACAGGCGGTTCTGCGCCGTGACATAATACCAGTTCTGGGGGATGTTCAGCCGGTTGAGGGCCTCTTCCCGCGTAAGGACTTCATCCTTTGTAATGGGGCAGGTCCGGGGCAGCGGCCTGCCCTCCGGGGTCACATAGACGTAAGGGCACACGGCCATCTGTGCCTGCTGGCCTGCCGCCGCATGGTACAGCGTTTCAAACATCTCCGGTGCAACGAAATCGTCCGAATCCACAAAGCCGATCCACGCACCCCGGGCCACATCTACCCCGGCGTTGCGGGCCGCGGACAGGCCGCCGTTTTTCTGGTGCACCACCCGGATGCGGGCATCCTGCGCTGCAGCGGCATCGCAAATTGCCGGGCAGCCATCGTTGGAGCCATCGTCCACCAGAATGATCTCCAGATTCTGATAGGTCTGGTGCAGCAGGCTTTCGAGGCAGGCGGGCAGATATTTCTCCACATTGTAAACCGGCACGATGACCGAGATCAGCGGCTGTTCATTTTTCATTCTCATTCCTCACACGCTTTTTCGGAGCCTGAACTTCACCCGCTTCTGCGCTGTACAACTGCCAGCGCACGGTTTTTCAGCGCCAGGAACTCCGGGCTTTTATGATAGACCAGCAGCATGACGGCCGCAAACAATGCCGTGTACACCATGCCATCCAGCAAAAACCACAACACATTCCGCACCGGGCAGAACTGCACCCAGGCATACGAGACACCAGCCACCGCCGCCACCAGCACTGCACGCCGGGCATAGGCGGCAAAGTAGGCTTTCAGCCGTTCTTCCCACTGGTCCCGCATCCCGTAACGCATCAGAATATAAGGTTCCACCCAGGTGCAGGTGCACAGGCTGCTGATGATGGTGCCGCCGATGGTGCCTGCAATGCCGAACTTCTGCACCAGAAGCAGCGAGACCACCAGATTGATGGCCGCTTCCGCCAGCGGCTTATAGCGGTCATACCAGAACAGGCCCATTGCCTCCCGGAACAGCAGATTGACCTTGCGCATCCCGGTGATGTAGAATTCCGCCACCAGAACGCCGACCGTCACCATGGAAAAACAGTAGTCTGCCCCGAAGCACAGGGCGATGAAACCGTTGAACAGAGCAAACAGACCCGCGGCCCAGTAAGCATAGATCACAAAGAGCAGGAATTCCAGTTCCCGGTAGATGCTGTAGACCCGTTTTTCATCCTCGATCGCGCTCAGGTTGCCCAGGCTGCCCACGAATGCGTTGGCGAACTTATCCATCATCGTGTTGATGCCGGACAGCAGCATTTTATAGTTGGAGTACAGGCCCACCGCAAACAGACCGATGAATGAGGACATGATGAGGCTGTCCGTATTGCGGACGACGACCGTGCCCAGCTTGTGCATGCTCATGGCGCCGATGTTCCGCAGAATGCCCATGCATTCTTCCCGCTCCGGCAGCTCATGGCAGTGTTTCAGGTAGGGGAACTCCCGGTCTGCCTTCACCGAGACGATGATGTTCGGGATGAACTGCAGCACGAACTGTGCCAGCAGATACAGGATAAAGCTGCCGGTCAGGATCAGGATCACGATCTGCAGCGTAAAGCGCAGGCACTCGCACACCTGCACCCACAGGTTCCGGACGTAGGCCTTCTGATAGGCCAGATAGATGGAGTTTTTATAGCTCAGCAGATAGGAACTGGCGGAGTTGATCACATACAGCAGGTAGATGAGGCGCAGATGCTCGATGCCGCCGCCGTCCTTGATGAAGAAGGGCAGGGCCGGCAGCAGCGCCAGCCCCAGCAGCAGCACACCTACGGCCACCGCCCGGTACAGCCACTTGTAAAGGTTCATCAGGCGGGCCAGTTTTGCTTCGTCGTCCCGGGCCGCCGGTTCATACATGCTGAAGATCATGGCCGTGCCGATGCCCAGCTCTGCCAGATTCAGAATGCCCAGCACATCGGTGAACAGGCCGTTCACACCCAGGTAAGCTGCCGACAGGTAGCGGATAAAGACGATCCGGCTGATAAACTGCAGCACCAGGCTCAGCATCTGCCCGCCGACATTCACCGCCATATTGATGAGGGTATAGCGCGTTCGCATGGTCGATTCTCCGTTGTTATGATTTGTTCCGGCATCGCCGTCTGCATCACTGTGCCAGCACTTCGGTCTTCAGCCGTGTGATGAGCCGTTCCATCAGTGCCACCCGGTTGAAGGGGGTCATCAGGTAGAAGCCGTCCGCATAGGGCAGCACCGCCTGTGCCGCCTGCAGCGAGATGGCAAGACCCATTTCCTCCCCGGCGGCGCGGTCCAGCCCCTCAAAGCGCCGGATGATCTCTTCGTCCACATGGATGCCGTTGATCTCGTTTTCCATAAAGATGGCGTTGCGCTGGCTGACCACCGGCATGATACCGGCCAGGATCTTCGCTTCTCCGCCCAGTGTCTCGCGGGTCTTTTTCAGGTTTTCCACCGCCTGAGCGGACAGCACCGGCTGGGTGAGGAAGCCGCTCATGCCGTTTTCCAGCTTCTGCTGGGCGCGGCGCAGCTCCACATCAAAGTTGCGGGCGTTGAGGTTCAGCGCGCCGAACACAGTCATGGGCGAGGGCATCTCCCGGCCCTCTCCGGCCAGCGATACGATATACTGCGCCAGCTTGCGAGAGTTGAACTGGTACACATTCTTCACCTCGTCCCGCTCTGCGGTGGGAATGGGGTCGCCGGTGATGGCCAGCACCTCGCGCACGCCCTCGGCGTACAGGCCCAGCAGCAGCGCCTTGGTGGCGTTGAGGTTGCGGTCCCGGCAGGTCATATGGGGCAGCACGTTCATGCCCAGTTCCCGGTGCACCCGGCAGGCCACCAGCGAGGAATCCATCCGCGCCCGGGCAATGGGGCAGTCCGCAATGGTCAGCAGGTCTGCGCCCGCCGCCTGCAGCTTCCGGGCTCCCTCCACATAGGGCGTCAGGTCTGCCGTTTTGGGCGAATCCAGCTCAATGGCGATCACCTTCTGCCCTGCGTTCAGCTT
>DCCL01000256.1 GCA_002313795.1 Faecalibacterium prausnitzii | reverse complement strand
CAGGCGGCCCTCGATCCGGCGGACTGTGCCCACCAGATCGTTTTTCTCGTTCAGCACGGCGAGGATGGAGCCCTCGTCGCTGCCCTCCACACGGGGATGGTCGAACTTCTCCACCAGCACGTCGTCGCCGGGCATGGCTCCCTTGGTGAAGCGGCCCGGGATGAAGATATCGCTGGTGCCGTCTTCCAGCATGACGAAGGCAAAATTCTTGCCCAGCTTGACCACCTTGCAGAGCAGGGCCTTGTCGGCACGGCCGGAACGAACGGTAAAGAACACGCCCTGACGCTGGCAGACCACGGCCTCGCGCACCAGCTCATCCAGCGCTTCCATCACCTTGCGGTCTGCGCCCCGGTCGCCGCCAAACTTTGCCTTCAGTTCCTTGACGGTGCAGGGTTGATTCTGGATAGCGTGTTCGATTTTATCACGGATCGGCATAGATTTTCTTTCTCCTTAACTACCATGGCCCTGCCCTCCACCGGAGCGGGGCTCTTCCCTCTTATCTTTTTGAAACTCTCTTTATAGACACAAAAACAGCCCCGCTTTCATCACGGGGCTGCGGGCGCATACTCAGGCCAGACGGCTTGCGAACACGCAGGCCAGAATGGCCACCACAAAGAAGATGACGCCAGCGATCTTGGTCACTTTTGCCAGCATCTGATCCGCAGGGGTCAGACGGGTATTGTTTGCGCCGTAAGCGCTGCCGTTGATGGCACCGGCCAGGCCCTGACCATGGGTGTGCTGCATCAGAGTGAGGGCAACGATGGCGACCGAGACGACCAGCAGGATAACGCCGCCGACGATTTCAATGACTGCCATGGATGAAAACGCTCCTTTTATTGTTAATTTTGGATGACAAACATATAAATACGAGTATATAGTAACATACCCCGGCTAAAAAAGCAAGCAAAATCGTAAAATCATCCCCCTGCCAAAAGCGCATCGCACAGGCGGGCAAAAACGGCAGCACTGGATATTTCCGGCTCTGTCCGGGCGTCCTGCAGGACCACGATGGTCCACCGGGGCTTCTCTGCCGGGTAAAACCCTGCGAACCAGTAATTTTTCAGCTCTTCTCCCTCCCGGAACTGCCCTGTCTGGGCCGTGCCGGTCTTTCCCGCAGCGGTGCCCTCACCGGGGGCCGCCTGCTGCCCGGTCCCCTCGGCCACCACACCGGCAAGAAGCTCCTGCAGTTTCGCTGCTGTGCTCTCCGAGAGCACCCGCCGGGCCGAACCATGGGCCAGCGGCCGGAGCGTTTCGCCGGTGGTCTCGTCCACCACGCTGTCCACAAACAGAGGCGTGCGGAAAACGCCGCCTGCCGCGATGGTGTTCATCATGCCCGCCACCTGCAGCGGCGTCACCATCAATTCCCCCTGCCCGAAACAGAAGTTGGCGAACTGCCCCTCATTTTCCAGACTTTCCGCATCAGGCAGAGCTCCGGAGGCCGCGCGGAGACTGCCTGCGACCTCCTGCCCCTGCCCGAAGCCCAGTTCTGCCGCCATGCGCCGCACCTTCTCCGGGCCAAGCTGCCGCCCCAGCTCGATGAAATAACCGTTGCAGCTCTTTTCCAGTGCTCCTCCCAGCTCCACAACGCCGTGGGGCACTCCCCCGGCACAGCGGTAGACCTGCCCATTCACGGTGTCGTAGCCCGGGCACTCCCGGACAAAGCTTCCCTGTCCGGCTTCCAATGCGGCAGCTGCCACCACCGGCTTGAACACTGACCCCGCCGCATAGGCCGAAAAGGCCCGGTTCAGCAGGGGGCTGTCCGGAGCGGTCAGGCTCTCGCCCACCCGCTCCGGGTCGAATCCCGGCAGGCTGACGCAGGCCCGCACCCTGCCGCTGTTTACATCTATAATAAGGATGCACCCGGTACGCATGATCTCGGAGGCCACTCCTTCGGCCGTCCTCTGGATGTCCCGGGAAATGGTCAGCTTCACCCCCTGCGGGGAGACCGCAGCTTTTTCCAGCTCCGGTCCCTCGCCCCGGCGCAGCCGCCCCTGTGCCGTGACTGCGCAGCGGAGCGTGTCCTGTGCGCCGGTGTAGAGCACCGAATCCAGCGCCCCTTCCAGCCCCACCGCACCGTGGCCCTCGCTGTCCAGATACCCCAGCAGATGTTCTGCCAGCGGCGCGGCAGCGTACCGCCGGGGCGATGCATAGCACCAGACCCCCAGCGAGGACACGTCCCGGGCCGTATCCAGCAGGAAGGGCCGGGATGTGTTCCGCTCCCGATAGAGCATCGCCTGCCCGTCGCTGTCTGCATAAGGATACAGCCGGACGTAGCTGCCCTCTCCCGGAAAGCAGAGGGCCTGCCACTGCAGTTCCAGCCCGGTAAGGGGCAGGCCGTCGCAGTCATAGAAATTCCCCCGGATGAGGGGCAGTTTCAGCACCACCTCGCTCTGCGCAGCGGCCCGGGCCGCATATTCGGTGTTGGAGCAGAGCCAGTACAGCCGGCAGACCACCACCGCGAAGCCCAGTAAAAGCGCACTGTAGAGCGCAAGCACCCTTCGCATAGACATAAAAGATCCCCCTTCCCTGCCCGGTAGTATGGGCAGAAAAGGGGGATGATACGCAAAAAGAGACAGAGCCTCCGAAGAGACTCCGCCTCTGAACTGTATCGCTACAGTATGAGCGCTTTGGGGAAAAGGCTTAGTACATGCCGCCCTTTCAAACCGCCCTTTTGGAGCCGAATTGCGAATATCAGGAATCGTAGACTTTTGTAGAATTATCAAGGCCACAAGCCGATTTTTCCAGATTTTTCATTTTTTCAAAATCCACGCATTTCTACTCAAATCTACGCCACTTACCGGGTGATTGGCGTAAGTTTTGGCGTAAGCTATCTTGCTAAAATTACAGGTTGCTGGCGATCTGTTCAAAGGCTTTTTCGACTGACTCAAAGCTGCTGTGCGTGTAAACGTCCAGCGTCACACTGGCGTTGGAGTGCCCCATCAGGTATTGCAGGCTCTTCACATCCAGCCCGGCCTGCTGAACATTGGTGCAGAACGTATGACGCAGCACATGGGGCGTGATACGCGGGACAGGTTTGCCGTATGCCTTTTCAAATTTTCCCTGTACGCCGCGCATGTAGTTTTCCAAGTGCATCGCCACTTTTGGCATCCCGGACTTGTCCAGAAAGAGAAATCCGCTGCAACCATCTACCAGTGCTTCCACCTTTGTGGACGCTCTGGCTTTTACTACACGCCGCAACGCTGCACAAACAGTATCCGTCATGGGAACATTACGGATACCGCTTTTGGTTTTCGGCGGCGTGACGAAGTAGGGCTTTTCCGCCGTTCGGCAAAGCTGCCGCCGCACATGGATGCAGTGCCGCTCAAAGTCGATATCTGCTCGTGTCAGGCCGTACAACTCGCTCACACGCAAGCCGGTTCCCATAAGAATGACAATATCATCATAATAATTGCCTCCGTAGTTCTGAACGAATTGCAGATATTTCTCCTGCTGCTCTCTGGTCAACGCATCGCGCACATAAGCATCCTTGGGCACAACATCGGACAGCTTGAACTTGAACGGATTCTTGCGGATAATATCATCCTCCACCGCCATCTCAAACGCTGGACGGACAACGCTTTGCAGAATCCCAATGGTGTTCTGCTTGATGCCACTGTCATGCAGGAACACGAACCAACCTTTCGCATCAGACAGTTTTACCGTTTTGATGGCTTTTTGCCCGAATGGGTCGGCGTGAATCCGCTTGACTGCCGTGTTATAGGACCGCAAAGAATTAGGCTTCAAACCACGTTTCAGATTCATATAACGGTCAACCAGATCATTCACCGTCATTTCTCCAGCTGCATAGTCGATACCGTCTGCCATGTCGCGCCGCAGGTCTTCCTCTTTCTTCCGCAGCTCTGCCAGACTTTTTGCATAGATGCAGCGCCGCTTCTTGTGGATATCGGTATAACGATAGTCGTAGGTTCCGTTTGAGCGTTGGCTCTCGCCGTCCTTCAAAACACGGCCTTTGCTATCTTTGCGCTTTTCAGACATATAGAAACTCCTTTCTGTGAAAAGCGCAATATAGGGGTTAGCTTCAGTATACCATACTAGCTATGCGATTTCCACCGATATCGAATAGAAAAGACGTTATTGGCCTCAAATAGAATATGCCTGCTCGATATAGCAATCAAATAATCGGCGCTTGATCAAACGCTTGTTGCCTACCCAAAGGACAAATTTGCACTTGTCTTCGTTGGTGATCTCGCGCAGCTTGTTGATACCAATACCGGAGTAAGCCGCTGCTTCCTCCAAACTTAGATTACTCTTTTCCCAAATCGGGATCTCTTTCATAGATAAATCTCCAATCCTTGTAACCGAACGCCTGTAACCGGGCAGGAAAA
>DCCL01000106.1 GCA_002313795.1 Faecalibacterium prausnitzii | reverse complement strand
TCGTCTTTTCCGTGCAGGGGCTGAAGTCCCGGTCAGTGGAAGAGCCATCGGGGGAGGGGAATCTTCGCGGTTCCCGGGAGGGCTTTGCCGACCTGCTCCGGGTCAACCTGAGCCTTCTGCGTCGGCTCATCCGCACAGACACTCTTGTGATGGAAGTCGCACAGGCAGATTGTGTCATGAAGACGGAATATGCCCTCTGCTATTGCAGAGATAAGGCCAGCAAGTCGGCAGTGGCCCGGGTGCGCCGCATCCTCAAAGAAGCAAAACCGGAACTGCTGCTGGATTCCAGCTATTTCGTGCCGTGGCTCTTTCCAGTCCGGGGGCGGCTGTTTGCTCCGGTGAGTTATACCGAGCGCCCCGCTGTGGCCGCTGCGAAACTCTGTGAGGGAAAGATCATCCTGATGGTCAACGGCAGTCCGTCGGCGCTGGTGCTGCCGTCCCTCTTCTGCGAAAATTTTGACTGCCTTGACGATTACGCCACCACCGCAGTTTTTTCGTCCTTCCTCCGCATCCTCAAATATGGTTCCTTCTATCTCAGCATCTTTCTGCCCGGGGTCTTCGTCTGTCTGGCCGTCTACCTGCCCGAGCTCATCCCGCCGCAGCTGCTGTTCAAGATCGCAGCGGCAGAAAAAGCCACACCCCTCCCGCTGTTTGCAGAGATGCTGCTGGTTATGATCCTGCTGGAGATCATCCGGGAAGCTGGCCTGCGGATGCCCCAGACGCTGGGCCATTCGGTCAGCCTTGTGGCAGCGCTTATCATTGGCGACGCTGCCATCGCGACGGGACTGCTGAGCACACCGGTCATTCTGGTGGGCAGCATCACGGCCATCTCTGTCTTTGTTACCCCGTCCCTGTACGAACCGGCAACGCTGCTGCGGCTGGGGGTCACACTGGCCGCAGGTCTGGCCGGGCCGATAGGTCTGGTCTGTGCTGCACTGGGGGTGCTGGTGGCGCTGAGCTCTGTCTCAGCTATGGGTGTACCCTATCTTTCGGGCGAAGTCTTCTCTGGTGACGGCATCATCCGCCGGAATTACCGGGTGCTGTCCCGCAGTCCCTTTACCATCTGGAACAGGAGGAAACACTGAATGCAGGAGACACAGCATTTTTCAATCCGGACGCTGGCGCTCAGCGTTGCGGCTGCAGAGCTGGGCCGGGCCATCCTGAGCACAGGGCAGGGGAGTGCACTCCGCACAAAAATTTTGGCCGGCATTCTTGCGTCCGTGGCGCTGGTATTTCTCGCGGCTCTGGCCAGAGCAAATGCTTCCCGTCTGCAGCAGAAACACTTTTTGCCCCGCTGCATCCGATGCGCTTTTCTGCTCTGGTATCTTGCCGAGTTTCTTCGCACCGCCAAGATGATACAGCAGGTCTGTTGGGAAGAATTTCTGTCGATGACATTTGTCGGTCTGCTCCCGCTCTTTCTCTGGGCAGGGTGGAACCTGCGCGGTGAGCTGTTCGACCGGTCTGCGGTCATTCTGTGGTGGCTCATGGCCGCAGGCAGTGTGTTCTGTGTGCTGGGACTGAGCGGGCAGTTTCACTGGCAGGATCTGATGTCTGGACAGACCGGTTCGGCACTGGCGCTCCCGGAAACTGTACTTTATCCGGAATATTTTTCTTTTCCCATCCTCTGCTCCGGAAGAAAAACCTCAGGCCGCAGCGAAAAAATGTTCTGGGGGCTTCCAATCATTTCCTTCGCAATAAGTTCCGGCTATGCACTCGGGCAGGGGCTTCTGTTTGGGCAGCCGTCGGGCGAAGTTCAGGGCAGTTATCCGGGCAGAGAACTGCTGCGCGCATGGAGCTTCGGCGGAATCTCGCGGTTCGATTCGGCGTTTCTCCTGATCTGGCTGGCGGCGGCGCTGTTCCGTCTCTGCTTCCTCCTTCGGGCAGTCCGCTTTCTGGCGGAGACCATCATTTCCCGCCCCGGATATCGCGGACAGTCTGACCCGGAGGCCGCACGATGAGCCGCCGGGCAGGACTGCGGCTGCTGGCCGCAGGGGCGGTGATCGCCTGGTTTTGTCTGTTCACCCACTGGGACACGACCGAAGAAAGCATGATACGGGCCCTGCTCGCAGAAAAAACGGGGGAGGGCTGGACGGTAGGATTGCTGTATCAATTCCCGGAAGCTTCTGCAGACGCTTCCGAAGCGGAAGCATCCATTCGTCTCTGCACAGGCCGTGGGTCACAGCTTTCCGCAGCCATCACATCTGCGGAAGCGTCTCTTCCGCAGTGTGCAGACTGGCACCTTTGCGAGTATCTTCTCATCGAACCGGATTCTCTGCGTCAGTCTCTTTCGGCCTGCGAAGAACTGTATCTGACGCAGCCTTATGGGCGGCTGGCTTCCCGGGTATTTGGTACAGATTTTTCCGTGGAAACGCTGGAAGACCGCTCTCAGGAATCGGATACTTTTGCAGAAAATCTGCTGCAATGCCTCAAGGATTCCGCGACCGCAGCACCCCGCCTGTATGAGCAGAGCAGGGGCTTTCTGCTGCCGGTGATTGAGCTGAAGAAGGAGAGTGCCGTCTGTCAGCCGGAAGCTCTCGTAGTCACGGAAGAACATCTGGAAAAATTACCCCCGCAGCAGACCGAAATGGCTCTGTTATTGCAGGGGAAAAGCTGGACAAAAACAGGGGAGTATCCATTCGAAACGGCAGATGGCACGCTCTGCCTGCGCTGGGCCTTCTGTGGCGTGGAGAAGACCGGAGAGAATTTTATCATTCGAGTCAGCGCACTGAGCCGGAAAAATCGTTCTGTGAAAGCAGAACAGGAGCTGGAAGATCTTTGTGAAGATACTCTCCGCCGCTGCTGGGCACTGGGATTTGACCTCTCGGGCCTTGGGGCAATGCAGGCGCAGCGGGATGGAACCCTCACCCTTACAACAAAAAACGCCTGCCCGAACATTCAGGCAGACGTGCAAATCATAAATTAGCTTGATCTCAGGAATCCGATTTGTCTTTTTTGTCCTTGGACTCAAAAATGACGGTGATGGTCGTACCTTCGTCCACAGCGCTTTCCAGTTTGATGCGGGCATTGTGGATGCGGGCAATGTGCTTGACGATGGCCAGCCCCAAACCGGTGCCGCCGGTGGCTTTGCTGCGACTCTTATCCACTCGGTAGAAGCGTTCGAACACGCTGGCCTGTGCCTCTTTCGGGATGCCGATGCCGTTATCCTTTACGGTCAGGGTGCAGTGGCCGTCCCGGGTGCGTGCCGTGATGATCTGCACCTTGCCGCCCGGGCGGTTATAGCGGATGGCATTGTCGCAAAGGTTCTGACACAGTTCATCCAACAGGCTCCGGCTGCCGTGCACGATGGCACTCTCCCCAAGATAGGTGAGGGAGATGTAAGAGCGCTTGGCGTTGAACTTCTGGCGGTCTACGCACTCCCGGGCAACATCCAGCAGGTCAACATCTTCCATGATGGGGTCATTGCCGGTCGCACTCACGTTGTCGAGGTTGGAGAGCTGAAGGATATCATTGACCAGCTGGATCATCCGGCTGGCTTCTACATGGATCTTGTGGGCAAAATCCGGCGTATCTTCGGGCTTTGCCATACCAGTCTCGATAAGCTCTGCATAGCCGGAGATGCTGGTCAGGGGCGTTTTCAGCTCGTGG
>DCCL01000245.1 GCA_002313795.1 Faecalibacterium prausnitzii | reverse complement strand
TAGCCCTTGCCGAACATCAGGTCGTATTGCAGCATCCAGTGTTCATCGCTCCACTTCTGCTGATTGGGCGTCATGGTGTCCGAGGTGGTGCCATCTTTCTCCATGATGGTGCCCCGGGTGTTGGCCCGGTAGGCAGCCTGCAGCTGACGATTCAGGAACTGGAAATAAAGGGGCTGCTTCAGACCAAAGAGCTGCATCATCACCGGCGAAATATCGTANNTTGCCGAACATCAGGTCATACTGCAGCAGCCAGTGCTTTTCACTCCAGCTTTCCTGCAGAGAGCTCGGGGTCTGGGTGGTGGTGCCATCCAGGTTCATCACGGTGCCGCGGGTATTGGCGCGGCTGGCTACCCGCAGCTGACGGTTCAGGAACTGGAAGTACAGCGGCTCGTCCAGGCCGTACAGGTCCATCATCACCGGCGAAATATTGTAGGCGGCAATGGTGCCGAGGTCCACCGCATGGTCAGAATAATTCGACCACATCAGCAGGGTGGTCTGATGGAGACGGGGGTCGGAGCTGACATCGCTGGCATAACCGCTGCGAGTGTAGATGTCATAGTTGGAATCGATGGGGTTGTAATGGTCGCCCCAGAACACCAGAATGACCGGCTCGTCCACCCGGGAGAAATACTCCGTCAACTTGCCCAGCATAGTATCTGCGTCCCGGATACCGGTGGCGAAATCCTCTAAGGCACCCACAGTGCTGTCTTTGAGGCCCGCCGGGGATTCGGTGACTTTCACCCGCTGGTCATCGGGGTAGTTGTCCTTATTATAGTTGGTATGGTTCTGCATGGTGACAGCGTGGAGAAAGACCGGAGCATCTGAGCTGGATTTCATCTTCTCATACTGGTTGATGATCTGGTCTGCCATGGAATCATCCGTGACAAGGCCGGTCGTCCAGTAGTGGCGGCGCACCTTTTCAACACCGTGCATCTTTTCCAGGCTGATAAACTCATCAAGTCCCAGATTGGGGTATGCCTTATCACGGCTCCAGTATTTTGCCCAGAAGCAGTGCACCGCTGCTGTCTGGTAGCCCTCCGTTTTGAGGTAACTGGGCAGAGCAAACATCGGTTTGGTGACATGCTGCTGGTAGGGCTTACTGCCGTTGGGCAGATAAGACACCGAATAGCCGGTCAGTGCCTCAAACTCCACGTCGCAGGTGCCGCCGCCGAAGCTGGGGCTGTAGACCCGGCCATGGGCGCTGGTCTGCTGCAGGGCATGAAGGTTTGCAGAGACATCCGTATCGAATTTGAAACCGTATTGTTCCAGTTCGGAGACATCCCAGTAGGATTCATCCATCACATAGATGATGGTCGGCTTTTTCACCTGCTCGTCTGCCGGTGTCTGGGCAGCATAGGAATCCGGATAAGCCGAGTTGGTGGTATACTTCTGCCCTGCTTCCACATCGTCGAGAATGGAATCGACAGTTTCTTCCGAATAGTTATCCGGTTTGTCGATCTCCAGATTGGTCAGGTTGGTGAGGAAGCTGGTGATGACGCCATAGTAGCGGTAGTAGCGATCCTGCATCCAGGCATCGGGCAGAATGCCCAGCGACTGCGTGACGGCAGGCTGAAGGAGCACGCCAAAAACAAGTGCGCAGGTCGCTGCTGTGCTGGCCGCAAAGCCTGCCAGCCGCCGCACCCAGGGCTGCTTCCGTCTGCCGCGGTAGAGAAAGAAGCTGCCGACCGTCAGTACCAGAACAAGAACAGCCGAGACGACCATACTGGTCTGGATGTGGATACCTGCCGCAGAGGCAACGCCTGCCGCCTCTGACACCTGAGCTAGATCCCACGGGAGGAAGGGCTCACCGCGCAGCTGGAGCGTATAGAAATCCACCGTTGCAGGCAGACAGCCCAACAGGGCCGACAGCAGCGTCGCCGCCGGAGCAAGGCGGGTCAGCCAGTCCACGGCCAGCCAGACGAGATACAGCAGGCCCCATGCCAGAAGGTAAGCTTCCATATGGGGAAAAATGTACTGGGCGAATGCATCTGCATCCAGCGTGCCCCGGGCGATCCATTCCGTGAGCACAAGAAACAGAAGAGTGGCTGCGGGTGGGAACAGGAGCCGCGCGCCGTGCAGCCAGGCAGGCGCGGTTTTAGGATGATGTGTCATAAAAGAAGTTCCTTTCACTTCCATGCAGTGTCGTTTTTAAGGGCCGCGAAAGCCGCCCGAATCTTTATTATAATCATCCCGCTCTCAAAATCCAGTCCTGATAAGCAAAAAGCAGTTGAAAATCTTTCATCCATTCAGCCACTGACGCAACTTGGCCAGCAATCCCCCTTGTGAAGGTGGTGCCGCCGGGATGTCCGTTTTCACCAGAATGGCGTCCAGTCCGATGCGCTCAATGTCCCCCCACGGGATGGTCAGGGTCTCGTCCCGCCCCATCAGCCCGAACAGACGCGGCCTCCCCAGCAAGAGGAGGCTCTCGACGCGGGCAGTCTCTCCATCCAGTTCGAGGTCATCCACCCGGCCAAGGCAGGCCCCATCTTTCAGCTGGATGACTTCTTTGGTGCAAAGCTCGTGAAAGGTCATCTTCTCTGCCCTCCTGTCGCTGGTCTGCGGTGCTGCTGCACCCCCATCTTATGCCAAAAGCCGCACAGAGATGCAAAAAGAGTGGAAAAATCTGCCCCGTGTGTGCTATACTGAGGAAAGTGAACCAATCGATTCAGAATCACAGATTGAGGAATTTGCAGATGTATAAAAATATCGTATTTGATTTCGGCGGCGTCATGGTGGATTTTGACCCCCGGGAGTATCTGGTAGACCTGTTCGGCAACAGCGAGATCGAAGATGGGGTCTATGCTCTGACCTTTGGCAGCGAAGAGTGGCAGCTTCTGGACGCAGGCCGGATGACCCGCCGGGAGGCCAATCGGCGGATGCTCGACCGGGCAAAAACTGTGGGCCGGGGCTTTGAGGTGCAGGGCGTACTGGATGACTGGATGCACATCCTGCGCCCCCGCCGCCGGATGCAGACCTTGGTGGAGCAGCTGAAACAGCACGGCTACTGTGTTTATTATCTGAGCAATATCCCTGAGGACATCCTCGCCCTGCTGATGGAACGGGATTTCAAGGGTCTGTTCGACGGCGGCGTG
>DCCL01000168.1:2355-3731 GCA_002313795.1 Faecalibacterium prausnitzii | reverse complement strand
ACCGGCATGAGCATGGAAGAGATCGGCCGCGAGTTCTCGGGCCGCGACCACTCCACCATCGTCTACTCCCTGAAGACCATGGAGCGGGACATGAAGAACGACCAGCACCTGCGGGAGACCGTCAGCGACATCATCAAGAACGTGAAAGCCTGAGTACCCGGCTGTGGAAGAAAACACCGGGAACGGGCATAAAAGTCATACTCACGCAGGGGCAAACCCCAAAATATTGGGAAAAAAGTGAGCTGAAAAGGGGAAAAAGACCCAGATATTGTGGTCAAAGGGCGAAACTTTCCACTCTTTCCACCGAGTTTTCAACATTCAACATCCGTTTTTCACAGAGCCTGTGGAAAGAAGACCCGCTCCTCACGATTCAACACCCCATTCACAACAGCTCAACAATCCCGTGGAAAACCAAACACCCGCATCACGACAGGATTTTGCAGAGTTTTCCACATCTTCCCCACCCCCTACTACGGTTACTACAACAAGTTCAATATAGAAAAACAGGTTTTTGTATCGTATCCCATGGGAAACGACAGCAAAACTGAGGAAAAAAGGAGAGAAGAAGATTTGAACATCATCTGCGACAAAACTCTTCTGAGTTCAGCCATTGACGGCGTATCCAAGGCAGTCACTCTGCGCTCTACCATCCCCGTACTGGAGGGCATCCTCCTGAAGGCAGAGGGTTTTCAACTGACCCTTACCGGCTACGACCTAGAAATGGGCATCGTCACCACCATCGAGGCCAATGTCAAAGAACCCGGTGAGGTCGTTCTGAATGCAAAGCTGCTCAGCAGCATGATCAGCCGGATGCCTTCCGGCCAGATCACCATCCAGTCTGCCGATAATGGCAAGACCACTATCCAGAGCGGTGTGGCACAGTTTGAGATCCAGTCCATGTCAGCCACTGATTTCCCCGAACTTCCCAACACCGGCGCCGAAGAGACCCTGACCATCAAGACCGGCGTGCTGCGGGATATGATCGACCGCACTCTGTACGCCGTGAGCCAAGATGAGAAAAAACCTGCGCATACCGGTGAACTTTTTGAGATCGAGCCGGATAAAATGACCATCGTGGCACTGGACGGCTACCGCCTTGCCATCGTGGAACGGCCCGTCACAGCCGTTAAGGATATCCGCATCATTGTCCCCAGCAAGACCATGACCGAAGTGGCCCATCTGCTGCCCAATGACGACGAAGAGCTGGTGCATATCTGCGCCAACCGCCGTTATGTGGTGTTCATGACCGCCGGCTACACCATCATGAGCCGCCTCATCGAGGGCGAGTTCCTCAACTACCACAATGTCATCCCGGCCGGAAGCCGCACCCGTGTGACCATCGACACCAAAGAATTCATCGAGACCATCGAGCGCGC
>DCCL01000168.1:0-2310 GCA_002313795.1 Faecalibacterium prausnitzii | reverse complement strand
CGTTTAAAAAATCCCCTCCGCATCACTTTTACAGAGGGTAAAGTCGTCGTCCGCTGCCAGACCAATCTGGGCCGTGTGGTGGATGAGTTCAACGCCGAGTGCGAAGGCGATGAGGTAGAGATCGGCTTCAACAACCGCTATCTGCTGGATGCCCTGCGGAATGCCCGCACCGAAAAGGTGAAAATGGAGATCAGCGGACCCCTCAGCCCCGTGAAAGTCCTGCCTGCAGAGGGCAATGACTTCCTGTATCTGGTGCTGCCTGTCCGCTTCAAAAATGACTGAGAGGCGTAACAAATGCAAAAGATCCTCATCCATACCGAATTCATCAAGCTGGATGCCCTGCTGAAATACGCAGGCCTCTGCGAGACCGGCGGCGAGGCCAAAGAGCTGGTACAGGGCGGTGCCGTCAAACTGAACGGCGAAGTCTGCACCATGCGGGGCAAAAAGTGCCGCCCGGGCGATGTGGTGGAGCTGGACGGCCAGACCGTCGAGATTGGGCAGGGCGGCTGATGCGGCTGCTCTCGCTTGAGGTAGAGAACTACCGGAACATTGCTTCTGCCAGCCTGACCCCGGGCCGGGAGCTGACCGTCATCTGCGGCAACAACGGCCAGGGCAAGACCAACCTGCTGGAAGCCATCTGGCTGCTCACCGGCGGCAAGAGCTTCCGGGGCGGCAAAGATGCTGAGCTGATACGCCGGGGTGAGCCCTTTGCAGTGCTGAAGGCGTCCACCTTCCGCGCACAGCAGGAGGAGCAGGAAAAGGAAGAGCCCAACCACATCCGGATGACCGTAGGTGCCCCGGGCTCTCCCCGGCCGGGCCGGACGGTGTCGGTGAACGGCGGCCCGGTCAAGCGGGCGGCCACGCTGGCTGGCAGTTTCCCGGCCGTTGTGTTTGACCCCGGACACCTGAGTCTTGTCAAAGGTGCACCGGAGGGACGGCGGAAATTTCTGGATGCTGCCCTCTGTCAGCTCTACCCCGGCTACCTCTCCATTTACCGCCGCTATGTCCGGGCATTACAGCAGAAAAATGCGCTTCTTCGCCGTTCCTCCAACGGCATCGAGCGGTCATATGCAGAAAAGCGGGCCTTGCTGGAGGTGCTGAACGTGGAGCTGGCCCAGCAGGGCGAAGCCATTCAGCAGCGACGCAGAGGGTATCTGAAAGCACTCGCCCCGCTGGCCTGCTCGAATTATCAGGAGCTGTCCCGGGGTGCCGAGACCCTCAGTCTGCGGTACGCGGCCCAGTTCGAACCGGGCGGTCTGGCGGAGCTATTGCGCCGGAGGATGCCCGAAGAGCTCCGGGCCGGGCAGAGTTTATGCGGCCCCCAGCGGGAGGATCTGGAACTTCTTCTGGACGGCCAGCCTGCAAAAGTGTATGCCAGTCAGGGACAGCAGCGGAGCGTGGTGCTCAGCCTGAAAATGGCGGAGGCCGCCGCTGCTGCCTCTATCACCGGAGAGCATCCGGTGCTCCTGCTGGACGATGTGCTCAGCGAGCTGGACGATGGCCGCAAGCAGTATCTGCTGACCCGGATGCGGGAAAAGCAGACCTTCGTCACCAGCTGCGATGACACCGCATTCCTCAAAACAGACGGTGAAGTCTACCGTATGAACGGCGGTGTACTGACCAAAGCTTAAACCAAAAACATACAAATCTTGCATTGAAATCGCGATGCATAAAATCAACGATTTTCGTATTTCTATCCACGTCTGATGAAAAGGAAAATACAGAATGTATATTCATCTCGGCCGGGATTATGTCCTCAATGACCGCGATATCATCGGCATCTTCAATCTGGAAACCACCACCATCTCGCCCCGGGGCCGGGAATTTTTGAACTATGCCCAGAAGAACGGCGCGGTGGTCAGCCTTTCCGAGGATCTGCCGCAGAGCTATGTGCTCGCGGATGCACCGGTGGATACAGTGTATCTGTCGGAGCTGTCCCCTGCCGCGCTGCGCCGGCGTGCCGAGAAGATGATCGAGTAAAAGGCGCTTCCCCCTGCACGGCAGCGGGAAGGCCCGATTTCTTATTTTTGATCGCTACAACCGCGGAGCGGGTACCGCAGGGTGCGGCCCCGCTTCCGTTTTGCTGATAGAGAGACCATCACACGCAAAAAACAACAAAGGGAGAAAGGAAATGGCAGAAGAAATCATCACCAGCACCAATGCCGAAACCGCTACCGACCACGAGTATAACGCCAGCGAGATCCAGGTCCTCAAGGGCCTGGAGGCTGTCCGCAAGCGTCCCGGCATGTATATCGGCTCCACCGGCGAGCGCGGCCTGCATCACCTTGTCTACGAGATCGTGGACAACGC
>DCCL01000076.1 GCA_002313795.1 Faecalibacterium prausnitzii | reverse complement strand
GGGCAAGAAGGTCTACCACAAGGTGACTCTGTAATCCCTGACTTATCCATAAATTATCCCCGGTATCTCCGCTCTCGAGAAAAAGAAAGCAGAAATACCGGGGATTCTAGTTATAAAAACCTATCCATATAAAAACTCTCATGCCTGCCGGATAGCGGACATGAGAGTTTTTGCTGTTTATTGCATTACAGTTCGTAAGCTTTCTTCAGTGCTTCGTAGGCTGCATCCTCATTTTCGGAGCGGACCAACAGGGAAATGTCCAGATCGCTGGTGGTGATGAGCAGCACTTCGATACCTGCCATGGACAGAGCGTTCAGTGCACGTGCAGCAACGCCGCAGCTGGTGACCATCTCTTCTCCAAAAAGATTCAGCTTGGAGTAGCCCACGCTGATGAGGGGAGAAGCCTTGGCGTCTTTATCCAGGTTCGCCGCAGAGATGGCTTTCATCACAAGGGGCAGGTCACTGCTGGATGCCGTGAAGCTGAAATCCATGCTGGTGCCGTGGGGGGCACTCTGGCTGATCATATCCACCACAACGCCGGTATCGGCAAAAATCTGCAGATACCGGGCCATCGTATTGCCCTTGAACTCGGCATCCTGCACACTGATCATCATCAGACTGGGCTCAATATTGATCTTGGATACACCGTACATATAAAACACTCCATTCTGCCCATTGGGCGTTCCGCAGGAAGGTCACATTTCTGCGATCATATCACTCATATTGTACAGACCCGGCTCTTTTTTTGCAAGATATACAGCCGCATTTACCGCACCATTTGCAAAAATATTGCGGGAATATGCGGTGTGGCGGAGCGTGATGACCTCATCCGGGCCGCAGAACAGCACTTCATGGTCGCCCACGATGCTGCCGCCGCGCACAGAGCTGATGCCGATCTCATTGGGGTCACGCTTCTGACGAACAGAAGAGCGGTCGTAGACATAATGATACTTTCCGTCGTTCTGCTCGTTGATGGCATCGGCCAGCATCAGTGCGGTGCCGCTGGGGGCATCCAGCTTGTTGTGATGGTGCTGCTCCACGATCTCAACATCATAATTTGCACCCAGAATCGCCGAGGCACGCTTGCACAGCTCGGACAGAACATTGATGCCCAGAGACATATTGGCACTCTTGAACACCGGCACACTGCGGGAGAGCTGGACGATCTTCAGCTGCAGCTCTTCCGACAGACTGGTGGTGCAGACCACGATGGGCAGTTTGTGGGCTTCGCAATAAGGCAGGGCCTTTTCGACCGCCGCCGGGGCGCTGAAATCAATAATGACATCGCCCTTGCCTTCCAGCTTTTCCGGGCTGTCATAAACAGGGATACCGTTCACTTCGCCGTCCTTCATATCGATACCGGCAACAACGCGGCAATCCTCGCGCTGTGCGATCATCTCGCACAGCACATGGCCCATCCGGCCGCCGATGCCCTGAATGATAATATCAGTCATTTGCAATTTCCTCGTTTTCACTTATGACAGAATGCCCGGAGACACTTTGCGCCGGGCATTCTGGATATAAAATCGTTATTCCTTAATGAGACCTGCAGCCTGCAGAGTCTGCTCAATGTGTTCCTTGTGGGCGTCGCTGGGCTCAACGAGAGGCAGGCGGCACTCACCGGCATTCCAACCCAGCACATTCATAGCATACTTGACCGGAATGGGATTGACTTCACAGAAGAGGGCCTCGCACAGGGGCAGCATCTCCAGCTGAAGTGCGCAGGCCTTGGCGGTATCACCATCGAACCATGCCTTGCAGCAGTTGTGCACCAGCTCGGGCTTGACATTGGAGACCACGCTGATAACGCCTTTGCCGCCCAGAGACAGCAGGGGAACCACCTGGTCGTCGTTGCCAGAGTAGATGTTCAGTTCATCGCCGCAGAGGGCAGCAATCTTAGCCACCTGACTGATATTGCCGGAAGCCTCCTTGATGCCATTGATGAGCGGATTCTTGCTCAGCTCCTTGGCCGTCTCAGGAGCAATGTTCAGGCCGGTGCGGGAAGGCACATTATACAGGATAACGGGGATGCCGCCAGCCTCGGCCATTGCGTTGAAGTGGGCCACCAGACCAGCCTGAGAGGTCTTGTTGTAATAAGGCGTCACCAGAAGCAGAGCATCTGCGCCACAAGCCGCAGACTTTGCAGCCAGTGCACAACCGTGGTCAGTATCGTTGGAGCCGGCACCGGCGATGACGGGCACACGGTGATTTACCAGGTCAACCGTATATTTGATCGCTGCCAGCTGCTCCTCATCGGTCATGGTAGAGCACTCGCCGGTGGTGCCGCAGATGACAATGGCATCCGTGCCGCGGACGATCTGGTCTTCGATGATGCGGCCCAGCTCGTCAAAGTTGATGCTGCCGTCCTCGTACATCGGAGTGATAATGGCAACAGCTGCACCAGTAAAAACAGGATTCTTCATAATAGCAAAAACTCCTTTGCGTGCACAAAATATCAAAAGCGCACAAATCAGTCAAGATAGCCCTTTGCGGCCAGCAGTTCAGCCAGCAGCACGGCACCGCCCGCTGCGCCGCGCAGGGTGTTGTGGCTCATGCAGGCAAACTTGTAATCGAACAGAGTGTCCTCACGCAGGCGGCCGACGCAGACAGCCATGCCATGCTCGGTGTTGCGGTCCAGCTTGGGCTGGGGACGGTCATTCTCCTCAAAATAGTGGAGGAACTGTTTGGGGGCACTGGGCAAATCCAGTTCCTGAGCGGGGCCGCGGAACTCCGCCCATGCCTTGAGGATCTGCTCCTTGGTGGGCTTTTTGTCGAAGCTCACGAACACAGCAGCAGTGTGGCCGTCGGAGACCGGCACACGGAAGCACTGTGCTGTGATGACAGGCTTCTCAGCACTAACGATCTGATCGCCCTCAATGTGACCCCACAGCTTGAGAGGCTCACGCTCGCTCTTTTCTTCCTCGCCGCCGATATAGGGGATAACATTGTCGATGATCTCGGGCATCCGGTCAAAGGTCTTGCCTGCGCCGGAGATAGCCTGATAGGTGCAGACCAGAACCTTGCTCACACCGAAATCCTTCATCAGGGGATGCAGGGCGGGCACATAGCTCTGCAGGCTGCAGTTCGACTTCACGGCGATAAAGCCGCGCTTGGTTCCGAGACGCTTGCGCTGAGAGGGGATGATCTCGATGTGCTCTGCATTGATCTCGGGCACGACCATCGGAACATCCGGGGTAAAGCGGTGAGCGCTGTTGTTGGAGACAACGGGGCACTCTGCCTTGGCATAAGCCTCTTCCAGAGCACGGATCTCATCCTTGGGCATGTTGACTGCGCAGAAGATGAAATCCACCTGAGAAGCCACTTCATCCACATGGGAGGCATCCAGCACGATCATCTTTTTGACGCTCTCCGGCATCGGAGTGGTCATTGCCCAGCGGGAGCCAACGGCATCCTCATAGGTCTTGCCTGCGCTCCGGCCGGAAGCAGCCAGAACAGTCAGCTTGAACCAGGGGTGATTTTCCAGCAGGGTGATGAAACGCTGGCCCACCATGCCAGTTGCGCCAACGACACCAACTTTATACTGTTTCTTCATTTCCAGCACCTTTCCTTTCAAAAAGCCAAACTTAAAACAAATTCACATCGAACTCCGCTTGCAAAGCGGACGTCTATGCAATATAATAGATATCGTCTATACAGATTTTATGATAACATTGATACGGCATTCGTGTCAATCATCGGAAAGGCAAATGC
>DCCL01000038.1:5562-7287 GCA_002313795.1 Faecalibacterium prausnitzii | reverse complement strand
TACCGCTACTTTTACACGGCGGCAGAATATGACTCTTACCGTAGAAGCGGCAGCAATCATGCCAGCGCGGCCAAAACGGAAAAACCGACTTTGCTGGAGAGAGCAAGAAAATCTCATAGTGAAAACCGCTGGCGCCCCGACACAATGATCAGTACGGCAAACACTGCAAGTGTTACGTACAAGAACAGTGCCGGTAAAAAACGCCATACGGACCTTGCGGGTGCTCCTGCTGTAAAGAAAGCTGAACGTGAATGGAAGCGAAAGACGAATAAATCCTATGAGAAAAATCGCGACAGACTGGAAGCAGTTTATCAGGCTGATAAGCATCTCCGGCGCGCAAAGCGCAAGGTGCAGAAAGCCGGTATGGACATTAAGCGGAATGTGAAGAACGGTGCCGCTGCGGTAAGCAAACTGATTGGCCATAAGACCACGATCTCCAGACCCAAGAAGAAAGGTACGTCTTCTAAGACGTCTGCAAAATCATCTTCTGGTTCAAGCACTCATTCTACCACAAGCTGAACGAAGAACTGCAGAATGGAACTTTGCTGCTGGACGATTACGCCGACAAGATGGGTCAGCTGAGCGGACGGGAACACTTCTACAACGGCATCCTGAACATTTTAGAGGGCATCAACAGTGTGCTGACGCCCATCCGGGAGGCTTTTGAAGAAGTGTTCTTTTCTTCCGGCGAGGGGCTGTTTGGTGCCTTGAAAGGCTTTGACGAATTCACCGCGAAACTGCAGCTGAGCGAGGCGGGCGCCGAGAAGCTGAAGAAGATCTTCAAAGGGGCGTTCAGCGCCATCAACATCGGGCTGAAGGGCGTGACCACGTTGGGCCGCATTGCACTGACGGTGCTGGAAAAACTGCTCGACCTGCTGAGCCCGGTGACCGACCTGCTGGGAAGCATCGGTGCGGCCATCGGCGATGTGCTGACCTATCTGGACGTAGGGCTGAGCCAGGCCGAAAGCATGAGCGATGTGATCGAGATCCTGACGAACGCCATCGCGTATCTGCTGGCACCGCTGTACCACGGTTACATGGTCATTGAGGCCTGAAAGGAGGGGTGAACATGGCAATTTACGATGTGAACGGCAAGACACTGGCCACGGGAGGCAGTGCCACAGTGACCGATGCTGCCAGCTGGATGCTCTGCCCCTTTCCGGTGCTGCGGACTGCTTCGGCTCTGAAAACCAGCAACTGCAGCATCAAAATGGACGGAAGCACGGTGATCCTGACCGGCGATGCGACCGGATACGCGGCATTCGAGATCCCGGTGAGTTCGGTGGAGAGCCAGATGGTGCGCTTTACCGCAGGCTGCACCATCTCGAGCGGCGGCATGAAGCTGCAGCTTGCCGGTGTGAAGAAGAACAGCACCTCGAATCTGGTGCTGGATGTAGCCACCGCTGCAGCCGGCGCGCTGGACCAGTCCATCGACCTGGCATGGTACGACGTGTATTCGACGCTGGACATGGCAAAGCCGGTGGAGCTGCGCCTGGTGCTGACGGCTGCAAGTTCGTCCATTCAGCTGGAAAACCCGGTATTGCTGCAGAAAGCCTTTGAGTGCAGTTTTGTAGCCGAGAGCGGCGACACGCTGGGCCACACGCTGGAAAACATTGACACGGCAGTGCGCGCCAACAGCAATACGGGCGGCTCTGACAACGTCTATTCCGGCCCGGACGGGACAAAGTATACGCTGCAGGTCTCGGCCAGCGGCACGGCAGTCTT
>DCCL01000038.1:2570-5524 GCA_002313795.1 Faecalibacterium prausnitzii | reverse complement strand
TTCATCGGCAACTCGCTGCTGCTGGGCTTCGGGCAGTTCGGCATGTGCGCCTCGAACGCACAGAGCGACTACTACTACCACGTGACGCAGGCCATTCTGGCAAAGAATGCCTCCTTCACGGCCAGCAAGGTGGGCGGCACGAGTCTTGAGAGTGTGACGAGCGACAGCGCGCAGGACACGGCCTATGCCAATATTTCCAGCAAGCTGTCGTCAGACCTCGACCTCGTGGTCATCCAGCTGAGCGACAACACGAACGGCTCAGAATCCATTGCCTACCTGACGACCGGCGGCGGAGCAAAACGTCTGCTGACCAAGATCCGCACCGCCTGCCCGAAGGCGCGCGTGGTGTGGGCAGCGGCCTGGTATTCGACCACGGCAAAGCTGACCGCCATCCAGCAGGCCTGCGCGGACACCGGCTGCGTGTTCGTGGACTTTTCCGACCTGCGCACGGCAGAGAATCAGGGTGCCATCGGCAACACGATCACCTATCCGGACGGCAGCACCAGCACCGTGGAGGCCTCGGGCGTGGCATCCCACCCGGGCGACAAGGGCATGAAAGCCATCGCCCAGCGCATCCTGGACAAGCTGGGGCTGGCAGACAGCACCGCCTCCCAGAGCGCAGAAGCCACTGTTCCCGCTGCGTTCTCTCTCGCAGACGCGCAGCCTGCGGACACGGCCCTGTATCGTATGCCGGGCCAAGCCCTCTTTTCCGGAAAGGGGGACTGCATCCGCACCGGCCTCTGCCCGCTGAACGGACAGGATTTCACCCTTGCCCTTGCAGCGGACGGCCTGCCCTGCGGGGAGGACAAGGTCCTTGCAGCCTGCTGCCCTGCAGATGGGTCTGCGCCGGTTCTGGAACTGTCCACCTGCAGCACCGGCGGCAAGCTTATGCTGCAGCAGCGGATCCTCGGCAAGAGCTACTGCATCCATGTGGACGCCAGCGCACCTTATTCCATCCGGTATGTGCTCACCTACACGGCGGCAACCCGGCGCTTTTCCCTGCGCCTCTCGGATGGGCAGACCACCTTCCGTTGGAGCGCGAACGCCGCAACTGCCCCGGATGCCGTCCTCGCCCTGGGCGGTGCGCTGCAGGCCGGCCGCAGCTGGCACGGCGCTCTGCAGGAAGTGGCAGTCTATGCGCACGCATTCACCACGGAGGAAACAGACAACTACCTGAAAGGAATCTGCGATGATTGAACAGTCTTTGACTCTGACCGATAACGGCATCGTCCAGCTGCAGGAGGACTGCATCCTCAGCCTGGAAAACAAGAAGAAAACGCTCCTGTTCGGCTTTGCTGGCAACTACGGCATCTACAAGCTGCACGTCGAGGCCGCCGGCGAATGGGCCGGGATGCAGATCCGGGCCATCTGGCACCCGCACGGCGGCAGTTCCACCTCCACACTGGTGGAAAATAACGAAGTCTCCGTGCCCGCCCTCGTAACGAATCAGGCCGGCCTCGGGCGGCTCGTGTTTGAGGGCAGCGACGGAGACAAGACCATTGTGAGCGAAGATGTGTGGTTCCGGGTCGGCAACAGCGCCGGTACACTGGATGCTTCCACGCCGCAGCCCGGCACCACTGCATGGCGGGCGCTGATCAATGTGCTCAACGGCGGCACGGATGAGGGCATTGCCAGCATCACCCCGGAGCAGCACGGCGCAGTGGGCGACGGCGTTACGGATGACGCAGCTGCCCTGCAGGCGGCCATTGACGAGGCATCTGCCCAGAACAGCCCGCTGCGGCTGACCCCCGGCATGAATTACCGGTTCACGAATGGCCTGACCCTGAAAAGCAACCTGCACATCGTGGGCAACGGTGCCACCCTGACCTGCGACCAGAACGGCGGCAACAGCATGAGCGGCTGGGGCACGGCGGATGTGCACCTGCAGAACATCGTGCTGGAAAATTTCAGCCTGGTTGCAGCGGACACCGACACCAGCGGCTATATGCTGGTGCTGGCCCGCACGACCGGCGTGACCCTGCGGAACCTGACCTTTTCCAGCGATATCTGCGACTGCAACCGCTGCTGCCTGGACCTGTTCGGTGCCAACCAGGACATCACCGTTGAGGGCTGCGCCTTCCACCAGCTGAGCGCCTGTGCAGAGGGCGGCATCTGGGTGCGCAATTGGAGCAACAACGCTGACCGCGAGAGCGAACAGAGCCGGAACATCCGCTTCCTCAACTGCACCTTCTACAAAGCCGGCGGCGACGAGGTGCTTGCCGTCTGGGGGTGGAGCGGCAACGTGAAGGACGTGCTCATTTCGGGCTGCTCCTTCTATGAGGTGGATGACCAGAAGTACCTTGACCGCGGCTACTGGCCGTTCTGGTTCATTACGCTGGGCCAGACTGCCAAGAACGACAAGGGGCTGGGCATCACGGATGTGCGCATGGAAAACTGCGTAATCCGGGTGAAGCGGTGTGAGACCATCTTCCGAATGCTGCGCAGCGGCACCCACGCTGTTGTGGACAATTGTGACATCTACATGGACCAGCCGGACGACATTCCGGAACACAACCCGAACCGGAGCGCCTGCCCGATGCTGGCACAGGGCAATGCCCAGCCGGACGGAAGCACCCTTGTGCAGAATTGCAGGGTACACCTGCGGGGCGACCGCGGGCGCAAGATCTGCTACCAGCTGAGCGTGCTGCGGAACAACTACTTTGATGTGGAGCTTGGAAACGGCCCGGCTGCCACGCCGGAGGTAGTGGGAAATGTGTTCCAGGGCACCTTTGCACGGCAGCTGTTCAACGACTGCCGTATTATCCGGGACAACCGCATTGAGGCAACGGTCGCGACCCCGGGCCTGTTTGCAGGCGGCGAGACCGTAGAAGGAAACTACTATGACCTGACCGTGACGAACAGCGCACAGGGTGATGATATTTTCAAGAACAACTGGGGGAGCGGCACCATCCGGAACAACCGCATCTGGATGAAGTGCACGGCAGAGGAGCCTT
>DCCL01000038.1:642-2526 GCA_002313795.1 Faecalibacterium prausnitzii | reverse complement strand
AAATACAACTTCCCGGCACGAAACGGCGGCCCCGAGTACATCGAGAACAATACCGTGTCCATAACCGGAAACGTGGAGTTTGACAATCCGCACCTGCCTAGTGTGCTGAACGGCATCGTATACCGCAGAAACAACTATTTCAATGGCATCCCGGAACTGCTGCATGAATGCACCGGCGTCTCCTTTGCGGAGCCGGTTGTGACCGAGGAATACAAGAAGTACCGGACGCTCGACCTGCAGATCACCCCTGAGGACTGCACGGACCCCATCATTTACAGCTGGAATGACCCGGACGGCGCGCTGAATATTGGGGAAGACGGCAATTATCGCCCGATAAAGGACGGCACAGCCACGGTGACCGTGACCTGCGGAATGTACTCCGCCACGAAGACACTGACCGTGGCGCTGGTGCCGGTGCCATGCGAGAGCATCCGGCTGAGCCAGCCCAAAGCCGTGCGCGGTGCTGGCAATGTGACCTATTTGAAGGCCTTCGTCACACCCTACTGGACCACAGACGATGTGGTGTGGAGCTCTGAAAATGAAGCAATCGCCACCGTGACGCAGGAGGGCGAGGTCTCGCTGCTGCAAATCGGTGTGACGAACATCGTGGTGACCTGCGGCAGCCAGAGCGCCAAGTGCGAGATGACCGTAGTAGATCCTGCAGACCTGCCGGTCTACAAAGAAGGTGCCTGGGAACTGGACGGTGCAGTAGCTTACGTAAAGCTGCCGGATCTTGCCCGGGAACACACAGTTTATATGGCATTCGATGTGGACGTAAGCTGTGTTGCCGCAAGCCAGGAGGTGCCGCTGGTGACTACCCTTGTGAGCGGCCAGACTGGGCAGGAAGCCATCTGCGTTGCATTCGGCAGCAACAGTTCGGACTACCGCACTGTGCGGTGGTACACGACGGACGTCGAGACGGACGAGGACGGAAACACCACCCTGTACCAGGTGCCCTACACGAATAATGGCTTCCGTGGTGCGACCGGCACCGCCTCCACCTCGTTCCTGTACCTGAAAGACGGCGTCGCCAACATGGACGGTACCATTGTCTGGGCCAGTGAAACAGCCACAGTGCAGGCCGCCCCGGACAGCGGCGTGCTCTGCCTGAATGTGCAGCCGAACGATGCAGACGATCCAGTGAGCAGCTACACGGACAGTGCAAGTCTTGCAGCCGCGTTGGCTGCTGGCAAAGTCCACGCCACCAAGGCGACCGGCTTCAAGCTCCGCAGCCTGATCGTGTTTGCCAACAGTGCCTACACGACCGGCAGCGAAGTGGCAAAATACCGCGAAGGCGCTGAGATCGACCTGCGGTTTGACGAAAACGGCAACCCGGTGAACGCAGGCACGAGCGGCGACTTTATTATTGCAAAGTAAACGATTGGAGGATTGAAAATGTCAATCAACGCCTACTCCCTCGCCAAGGACGGCGAGACCTACCTGAGTAAAAACTTTCAGGTGAAAGAGTTTGCCTGTGAGGACGGCAGCGACCCCATCTTTGTGGACAGCGAGCTGGTGACAGTCCTGCAGACCATCCGGGACCACTTCGGCAAGGCCGTGAACATCAACTCAGCGTTCCGCACGGCCAGTCACAACGCCAAGCAGAAGAACGCGGCCAAGTATAGCCAGCACCTGTATGGCAAAGCTGCAGACATCTGGATCAAGGGCGTGACCGTGGACGTGCTGGCCAACTACATCGAGACCCTGCTGCCGAACACCGGCGGCATCGGGCGGTACTATACGGACGGATTTGTGCATGTGGACGTGCGCAAGGCTAAGAGCCGCTGGAAGTCCTAAGGGAGGTGAAAGGTTTGAAAGATTACTTTTGCACCGCGGTCGGCGTCCTCGGCGGGGCCATCGCAAGCCTTTATGGCGGCTGGGACA
>DCCL01000038.1:0-582 GCA_002313795.1 Faecalibacterium prausnitzii | reverse complement strand
ATGGCCGTGGACTACATCACCGGCCTCGTTGTGGCAGGCGTGTTTCATGCAAGCCCCAAGAGCCAGACCGGCGCACTGGAAAGCCGCGCAGGCTGGAAGGGCCTCATCCGCAAGGGCGAAACCCTGCTGATCGTGCTGGTGGCCTGCCGGCTCGACGCCGTCATGGCGACCAGTTTCGTGCGGGATGCCGTCATCATCGGATTCATCGCCAACGAGACCATTTCCATCATTGAAAACGCTGGCCTGATGGGCCTGCCGATTCCGGCAGCGCTCACCAAAGCTGTGGACATTTTAAAGCAGCGCTCTGAAACTGAGCAGAAAGGCGAATGACTATGAACGCACACATCACTACCACCCGCACCGTCTCCGCAGGCACCGTGGCCCGCACCGCCGTGCTCCTGCTGGCCCTGACCAACCAGATGCTGTCCGCAATGGGCAAGCCCATCCTGCCCATCGAGTCCGAGACCGTGGAGCAGCTGGTGACTGCTGGCTTCACTACTGTTGCCGCGCTTGTAGCATGGTGGAAGAATAACTCTTTCACCCAGGCTGCACTGGCAGCAGATGAAGTGTACGAGCAGAAGT
>DCCL01000082.1:3850-3973 GCA_002313795.1 Faecalibacterium prausnitzii | reverse complement strand
GCGGTTGCGGCTTGCAATCCGGCGTGAAACCCTTTATACTATAAGATAATACAACAGCCGGGCACACTGCCCGGCCCGAACACGGGAGATGGGAGTAAAAATGGCCGCCAACGATGCTTTTAC
>DCCL01000082.1:0-3810 GCA_002313795.1 Faecalibacterium prausnitzii | reverse complement strand
CTGACCAACAGCACCGAGATCCGACTGCTGCTGTGTTATCTTGTCAAGAATGCCGGGCCTATTACCCGGACAGAGATCGAAAACGCTTTGATGGAAGAGGCGTTGGTGAATTATTTTGAGATAGGCTCCTGTCTGGACGATATCGCCCGGCAGCAGCTGGTGACGGTGGACGGCGACCGGTACACCATCACCGACAAAGGCCGGAAAGTGGCGCAGGAACTGGCCTATGACCTGCCCCGCAGCGTACGGGAAAAAGCTGTGGCCGCCGTGCTCCGCAGCCAGACCTGGTCCCGCAAGGAAGCCGAGTACAGTGCCCGCATCACCGAAAAAGCCGACGGACACTGTTCGGTGCGGTGTCAGGTAAAGGCTCTGGACAGTGAACTGTTCTGTCTGGACATCGGCACGCCCGACCGTCTCAGTGCAGAGCTGGTCAAGAAGCAGTTCATCCTCAAGGGCAATGAGATCTATCAGATGCTCGTGACCAAGCTGACCGAAGAAGAAAAGTGACAAAAACAGACCGCCTGCTGTGATATTCAGCAGGCGGTCTTCGTTTATTCAGTTCGTTACAGAAGGATGCAGATAAGGCCGGTACAGCCCTCGTTGATGACACGCTCCAATGTTTCCTGCAGCCGGGTGCGGGCTTCCTGCGGCATGTGCAGCAGCTTGTTCTGCAGGCCCTCGTTCACCAGTTCATGCAGGCTTTTGCCGAAGATGTTGGATTCCCAGAGCCGGACGGGATCATCCTCAAAGTCCTGCAAAAGGCTCTGCACAAGGTCTTCGCTCTGCTTCTCCGTCCCAACGATGGGGTTCAGTTCCGTGTGGATGACGGCTTTCATCATCTGGATGGAGGGCGCGCTGGCTTTCAGACGCACCCCATACCGCCCGCCCTGCCGGACGATCTCGGGCCGTTCCAGCGAAAGTTCGTCAATGGAGGGCATCACGATGCCATAACCGGTGGCCTCCACCTGTTCCAGCGCACTGCGAATTTTCTCGTAGGCGCGCTTTGCCTTTGCCAGTTCAATGATGCATGGCATCAGCCCGGCCTCATCGCCGATCTCCAGTCCGGTCTGTTCGCTGAGTACCTTATAAAACACTTCCGGCTTGAGGATGACCGTGATGCGCACCACCCCATCCGAGAGATTCATGCCGCTGAGCGAAGTGTTCTCCACCGCCTCGCAGTCCAGTTTTGCCGGGCTTCCATTCCCGGAGCCGGAGACATCCTTCATCCGGGAAATCTGCTCAGAGAGCTGCATGGCCGCTGCATAGACCTCGGTCTGCAGCCAGTGGCCTTTGTCCAGCATTGTCACCCAGCGGGGCAGGGCAAAATCCAGCTCCCGCACCGGGAACTCATAGAGCACCTGACGAAGTATCTCGCTCAGCTGCGCCTCGTCCAAATCGATGCAGCTTACGGGGAGCACCGTGCGGCCATAGTTCTGCTCCATTTCGACTGCCAGCGCTTTCGTCTCGGGGGCATCCGGATGGGTGCTGTTGAGCAGGATAACAAAGGGTTTGCCCAGTGTTTCCAGCTCATCGATGACCCGTTTTTCCGCAGGAATGTAGTTTTCTCTGGGGATCTCGCTGATGGTGCCGTCCGTCGTGACCACGATGCCGATGGTGGAGTGGTCACGGATGACCTTGCGGGTGCCGGTCTCGGCGGCAAGGTCAAAGGGGATTTCCTCGTCGAACCAGGGGCTTTTGACCATCCGGGGCTTGTCATCTTCCTCATGGCCCATGGCCCCTTCTACCATATAGCCCACGCAGTCGATGAGCCGGATGCTGCACTCTCCCCCACCCTCCAATGCCAGCGGCACCGCCGACTCCGGGATGAATTTCGGCTCAGTGGTCATGATGGTGCGTCCAGCCGCCGACTGGGGCAGTTCATCCCGGGCCCGCATCTTTGCAGCCTCCGGCCCGATGGCGGGCAGCACCAGCTTTTCCATGAACTGTTTGATGAGAGTGCTTTTGCCCGTGCGCACCGGTCCCACCACACCGATGAGGACCTCGCCGCCGGTGCGGGCGCCGATCTCGCGGCAGACTGCCGCCTGTTCCATTCGTTCCTGCTTTTCCAAAGTGCTCTCCCCTCTCGTCCCATTCTGGAACAATTTATGCGGTGAAGGGCTGGAATATGAGGGCTGGCCTGCTGGCATCGGATGGAAGCCTGTGGTATACTTGATGCAGCAAACCAGAAGCTGCAAAGGCCCTGTTGGTCAGGGTTGATTTTGCGGCAAAACAATAATAGAAGAGGAGCAGCTATGAATATCACTGTTTATCTTGGTGCAAGTGAGGGAAATGATTCGTCCCTGCGGAAAGCCGTCGTGGAACTCGGCAGCTGGATCGGACAAGGCGGAAACGCCCTTGTCTACGGCGGCTCAAAAAGCGGGCTGATGGGTGCGATCGCTGACAGCGTTCTGAACGCAGGCGGAAAGGTCATCGGCGTTGAACCACAGTTTTTCATCGAAAAGGAGTTCCAGCACGAGGGCTTGACTCAGCTCATCGTGACCCGGGACATGACCGAGCGCAAAACGAAAATGATCGAACTTGGTGACGCATTCATTGCGTTTCCCGGCGGCACCGGCACACTGGAGGAGATCTCAGAGGTCATGTCAAAAGTATCCCTGAAGCAGCTTGATGCTCCCTGTATCATCTATAATCTGAACGGTTACTATGACAGCCTGAAAGAGCTTCTGCATCATATGATTGAGGAAGGATTGTCCTCTGAAGAACGGCAAAAGGGCATTTTCTTTGCAGAGGATCTGGAACAGATCCGGCAGCTGCTGACGAATCACTGAATCCAGTTCATCTCTGCTTTTTGCTCAAAAAAACATACCATCAAAAAAGACCGGAGCCACGCAGCATTTCTGCTGACAGCTCCGGTCTTTTATTTTTTACTGTATATCGTTAATTTTCTCAAGCGGACGGGTGAATGGCGCAAACGTCTTTTGTTTTCTGCCGTCACACCAGCGTCGGCACGAGAGCCGCCAGCTTTTCGGCCAGTTGTGCATGGCCGCGGCGGGTCAGATGCATGAAATCCACCCGGTTGAACTCGCAGTCGGCGGCATCAAGGAAGTGGACGTTCTGACGTTCCGCCACGATGCGGAATTGTTCTGCCACGCCACGGGATTTTTCCACGCAGCCGTCGCCCATGACTGCATCGTGGAAGCCGTCCCCAATGCGGGGCGGAGCCACCACAAGGATGTTCGGAGCCTTCGTGCCCCAGCAGTCCACGCTCTTTGCCTTGAGGATAAGCCGCTCCATACCCGCGCCGATGCAGGCTGCATTGGCGTTGAAGCGTTCTTTTACATCGTTAGTGCCCAGCATGATGATGAGCAGGTCGATGACCTCATGGCTCTTGAGGAGCGGATAGGCTACGCTGAGGGCGTCCATCGACTCGTGGATGGGGTCCACGAAAACGGTAGTGCGGCCCGAAAGTCCCTCTTCTGTCACCAGATAGTCGCTGCCCAGTGCCGTCTGCAACCGACAGGTCCAGCGCTCCTCTTCATTGAAGCGGATGCCGTGGTCGGCGCAGTCGCTGGGGTCGGCACAATAGCCGTGGGTGTTGGAATCACCCAGACAGAGAATATGAGTTTTCATATTGAGTTACTCCCTTTCATAGGTCTGGCGGAAGTAGTAAACAGCGCCCACCATGCCGGCATCGTTGTGCAGCTGCGCGGCACGGATCTCCAGCCCTTCTGCAAAGGCGGGCATGACGGACGCTCTGACTTTTGCGGCAATGGGGTCAATGAGCAGTTTTTGCTGTGCACTCACGCCGCCGCCGATCAAAATCAGCTGCGGGTTGAAGATGTGCACCAT
>DCCL01000234.1:247-2748 GCA_002313795.1 Faecalibacterium prausnitzii | reverse complement strand
TCTGCTTTATGAAAACAACTTCTTATTCTGCAATATCACAGCTTATTGATCTCCTCCATGAACTGGTCAAGGATGTTATCTCCCACCAGCTTCTTGACCGGCTGGCCATGGATGAAGAGCACTGCCTCGCCCTTGCCGCCGGCGATGCCGATATCAGCTTCCCGGGCCTCGCCGGGACCGTTGACGACGCAGCCCATGACAGCCACCTTGATGGACTTCTTGCAGCCCTGGAGCCGACGCTCGACCTCGTTGGCGATTTCGGTACAGGGGTACTGGGTACGGCCGCAGGTGGGGCAGGTGATGACCTCCGGGCCTGCCACCGGGAAACCGACAGCACGCAGGATGTTATAGCCTGCTTCCACTTCCTTCTCCGGGTCAGCGGCCAGCGAGACGCGGATGGTGTCGCCGATGCCTTCCAGCAGCATTCCGCCGATGCCCATACCGCTCTTGAGCAGGCCCATCTGATAGGTGCCCGCCTCAGTGACGCCCACATGGAGCGGATAATCCGTCACGGCGCTGAGCTGGCGGTAAGCTTCCATCATGCGGGGAACATTGGAGTTCTTGATGGAGATGACGATATTGTCAAAATCAAACTTCTCCAGCAGATGGACATGATACAGTGCACTTTCCACCATAGCTTCCGGCACAGGTGCGCCGTATTTTGCGAGGATGTGCTTTTCCAGACTGCCGCCATTGACGCCGATGCGGATGGGGATATTCTTCTGCTGGCAGGCGTTCACCACAGCCTTCACCCGGTCGTCGTCGCCGATGTTGCCGGGATTGATGCGGATCTTATCCACGCCCACGTCAGCACAGGCCAGTGCAGCCTTGTAATCAAAGTGGATATCCGCCACGATGGGGATATTGACGGCATTCTTCACAGCCTCGATGCACTTGGCATCTGCCGGGGTAGGACAGGTCACGCGCAAAATCTGGCAGCCTGCTGCCTCGCAGCGCTTTGCCTGCGCCACATTGCCCTCGATGTCCTCCACCGGGACGTTCAGCATGGTCTGCACCGCGATAGGATTTTTGCCGCCGATGGTCACATTGCCGATCTTTACTTCACGTTTCAGCTGCCGCATGGTAGTTCCCCTTTCAAACTGCGCCGGTCAAGAGCCGGACGATATCATTGTACGTTGCAAAGAGCATGAGACCGAACAGCAGCGCAAAGGCTGCAATGGTCAGATCGCCCTGAATTTTTTCCGGCACCGCGTGGCCGGTGACTGCTTCAATGAGCAGGAATACGATCTTGCCGCCGTCCAGTGCCGGGAAGGGCAGAAGGTTGAAGATGCCGAGGTTGATGGTGATGAGCACCAGCAGCTCTGCTACATCTTCCCAGCCGTAGCTGGCGGCCTGCCCGATGGCGGTGACGATGCCCACCGGACCAGAGAGGTCGTTGATGCTCTCCCGGCCCCGCAGCAGGTCGGCCAGCGAGGTGTAGATGATGCGGCCATAGTAGATGACACTGTTAGCCGACTCTTTCAGCACGTTCTTTGGTGTTTTTTTCAGGCCGTAGACCGTAAAGCCAAGGGTCATATGGGTCTGGCCGCTTTCATCCTGCCAGGTATCGAACTGCACATCCGGCAGTTCCACCAGCTGGCCGTTCCTCCGGACGGTGAAATCTGCCTGATAGCTCTCAGTGCGCATCAGCTCATAGAGCATATCGTTTGCCACGAAGCAGTGCCGCCCGTTGACGGCCACGATCTCATCCCCGGCCTGCAGACCGGTCTGTCCGCAGAGTGCGCCATCTTCCACGGCATAGATGACCTTGCTGGTGATAGGCTCACTGCGCAGGGAGATAAGGAGGAGCAGCACCACGAAGCCCAGCACAAAGTTCATCACCGCGCCTGCCGCCATCACCAGCATCTGCTGCCAGACGGCCGCCTCTCTCAGGGAGCGGCCTGTGCGCTGCGCCAGCACCTCCGGCGGGATATCCGGGCCGTCGTCATCCTCTTTTCCACCTTCGGCCTGTTCGCTCTCGGGGCTTTCCTCCCCTTCCAGCGCCACATAACCGCCCACCGGCAGGAGCCGCAGGGTGTACTGGGTGCCTTTCCGGTAGGTTTTGGCAAGGGCCGGGCCCATGCCGATGGAAAACTCGTTGACCTGAATGCCGCAGAGCTTTGCCACGGTAAAGTGCCCGAACTCGTGGATGGCGATCACCGCGCTGAAAATGATCAGCGCCGCGATCAGGGTGATAAAAACTGACATTGCGTCTCCTATAGATCAAAGATGTGCCCGCACAAATTCGCGTGCCATGCGGTCGCACTCGTAGACATCGGCAAGGGTGTAATCCCCGCCAAAGCTGTCGCTGTCCACCACGGCCTCCACCAGGCGGCCGATATCCAGAAAGCCGATCTTATCTTCCAGGAAGAGCTTCACAGCTTCCTCGTTGGCACCGTTGGCCGCACAGGGGCCCAGACCTCCCTTCTTAATGGCCTTTTTGCAGGCCGCCAGGCAGCGGAAGGTCTCATCGTCCGCCACATCGAAGGTGAGCACCTTCA
>DCCL01000234.1:0-140 GCA_002313795.1 Faecalibacterium prausnitzii | reverse complement strand
TACTGGATGGGGATGCGCATATCCGGCACGCCCAGCTGGGCAATGACTGAATTATCGCTGAACTGCACCGCCGAATGGACGATGCTCTGACGCTGCACCACGATCTGGATCTTCTCCGGGGGCAGGCCGAACAGCCACAC
>DCCL01000134.1:6806-7901 GCA_002313795.1 Faecalibacterium prausnitzii | reverse complement strand
ACCTGCTGTCTCAAAAACAGCATAATCATTTTACCGCAAACGTGCGGAGTTGTCAAGTGCTTTTTTGAATTTTTCTGAAAATTATTTCAGAAACTCAAATCAGACACCGTACTTCAGGGTGTTGAGACGGATGCCAGGGCCCATGGTGGTAGCGATGGTAGCGCTCTTGAAGTAAGTGCCCTTTGCAGCGGCGGGCTTAGCCTTTGCAATGGCGCTCATAACGGTATCCAGGTTGGTGTACAGCTTCTCTGCACCGAAGGAAGCCTTGCCCACGGGAACATGGATGATGTTCTGCTTGTCCAGACGGTACTCGATCTTACCAGCCTTGGCCTCGGTGACTGCCTTGCCCAGATCGGGAGCGACAGTGCCGGCCTTGGGGTTAGGCATCAAGCCGCGGGGGCCCAGCACCTTACCGAGACGACCAACGCGGCCCATCATATCGGGGGTGGTAACGACAACGTCGAAATCCATGAAGCCGCCGGCGATGCGTGCGATCAGCTCATCATCACCAACGATATCAGCACCGGCTGCCTCAGCAGCAGCGGCAGCAGCGCCCTTAGCAATGGCGCAGACGCGGACGGTCTTGCCGGTGCCGTTGGGCAGGACAACAGCGCCACGGACCTGCTGGTCAGCGTGACGGCCATCAACGCCCAGGCGGACGTGCAGCTCGACGGTCTCGTCGAACTTAGCGGAAGCGGTCTTGCAGGCCAGCTCCAGAGCCTCGTTCATCTCATACAGCTTAGTAGAATCGACCTGCTTTGCAGCGTCGACATAGTGCTTGCCATGTTTCATTGTATATCCTCCTGTGTGGTCATGCGGGCAGTGTTATGCCCTCCCACTGTTTATGTCTCAGCCCTCGACGACGACGCCCATGGAACGGCAGGTGCCGCGGACCATGCTGCATGCAGCTTCCAGAGAAGCAGCGTTCAGGTCGGGCATCTTGGTCTTGGCGATCTCTTCCACCTGAGCGGCGGTCAGAGTAGCGACCTTTTCCTTGTTGGGCTTGCCGGAAGCGGTGTTGATGCCAGCTGCCTTCTTGATCAGAACGGCTGCCGGAGGAGTCTTGGTGATGAAGCTGAAGGAGCGGTCAGCGTA
>DCCL01000134.1:0-6663 GCA_002313795.1 Faecalibacterium prausnitzii | reverse complement strand
CCAACAGGGGGAGCCGGAGTTGCCTTGCCGGCCTCGATCTGCAGCTTAATGTAGCCAGTAACTTTCTGTGCCATAATAAATGCACCTCCAAAAATCTGTGGTGAGTTGCGGCGCGGTGTCTCCGCGCCTCCCACGAGCATGCACGCGATGCACACGCTCTATAAGAACCGCACTGCGGTCTTACCTTGGTAGAACGGTCTGTGCCGGTTGGTTACGGCAGCTCAACCTGCGCGATGTCCACTTCTGCGGGCGTCTCGCGGCCGAACATGTTGACCTTGAGCTTGACTTTGAAGCTCTCGGTATCGATCCCCTCCACAAGGCCCATAAAGCCTTCCAGGGGGCCGGCGGTGATCTGCACGGTATCGCCGACTTTGAAATCGACGGTCAGCGGAGCCGCCTTCTCGACGCCCATCTTCTCCACTTCCTCAGCGGTCAGGGGAACGGGCTTCGAGGCAGGGCCGACGAAACCAGTGCAGCCGCGCGTATTGCGCACCACATACCAGGTATCGTCGTTCATGACCATCTTGACCAGAACGTAGCCGGGGAACAGCTTGTGCTCCACCATGCGTTCCTTGCCGTCTTTGATCTCTGGTACCATCTCAGTCGGAACCTTGATGTCGCAGATCAGATCCTGCAGGCGGCGGTTCTCCACCATGGTCTGTAAGTCCGTTGCCACTTTATTTTCGTAGCCGGAATAGGTATGCACAACATACCAAAGCGCCTCATTGGACTGCTCTTCCATTCTGGTTGACCCTCCGTTTCAAGATGATTCACGCGCCGATGATAAGGCCCAGGATGCCGCCAAAGATGGCATCCAGTGCGATCATCACGACGGCTGCGATCGCCACAGTCACGAGCACGACGATGGTGTTGGTCTTGACGTCCGCCTTGGACGGCCAGACCACCTTCTTCAGCTCGCTCTTCGTGTCGCGGAAGAACTTGGCCACATTGGCGGCAAAGCCCTTCACGGCGGCCTTCATTCTGGCCACAAAGCCCGGCTTTTTCTCGGTTTTGTCTGCCATGATGTGTCCGCCTTTCTTACTTGGTTTCGCGATGAACGGTGTGCTTCTTGCAGAAGCGGCAGTACTTCTTCATCTCGAGACGATCGGGGTTGTTCTTCTTGTTCTTCGTGGTGTTGTAGTTGCGCTGCTTGCACTCGGTGCAGGCCAGAGTGATTTTAACGGTCATTTGTTGACACCTCCATTATAACGGTTGTTTTGAACCTCCCTCGGGTTGCGGGTGCACACCTGCAAAACAGGCGCACTTAATAACCCGCAAAAGAGGTGTTATCATTGTATCACGTCTTTTTCTGTTCGTCAAGCAGATTTTTTGCGTTTTTTCAGGTTTTTTGCGATTTTATTCTTCTCTGCTCCCCTGTGCTCCGGCGCTTGCATCCGGAAGGCAAATAATATATAATAAGTACATCTATGTATATAGAGCAAAATTTCGGGCCGGATGCTTCGCGGCACCGGCCCCGGTATCAGGAGAGAACAATCATGAGATCCGATTCTGAACATAAAATGTGCGTTGTCGTCCTGTTCGGTGGACTTTCCAGCGAACACGAGGTCAGCCGGGTATCTGCCGGCACCTTCGTGGACCAGCTCGACCGTGAGCGCTATGAGCTGCTGACCGTCGGCATCACCAAGGAGGGCCGCTGGCTCTACACCGAGGCCACCTCGGCCCAGATGGCCGATGGCAGCTGGGAGAGCCTGCCGGGCAATATGCCCTGTGTCATCAGCCCTGACCGTGCCGACCACGGCATGATCCTTTTCACTCCCGCCGGGCAGGTGGAGAAAGTCCATGTGGATGTGGTCATCCCGGTGCTCCACGGCCTGTGGGGCGAAGACGGCACGGTGCAAGGTCTGCTGGAACTGGCCGGCATCCCCTATGTGGGCTGCGGTGTCCTGGCCAGCGCCATCTGCATGGATAAGGCTGTGGCCAACACCATGTTCGACGCTTCCGGCATCCCCCACACCAAGTGGCTCTCCGCCACCCGCTGGGAGATCGAGAACGACCCCGAGGGCGTCTGCGACGGCGTCATCGCCAAGCTGGGCTGGCCCGTCTTCGTCAAGCCCGCCAATGCAGGTTCCAGCGTGGGCATCACCAAGGCCCATGACCGTGAGGAGCTGAAGCAGGCCATCAAGCTGGCTCTGGAAAACGACCGCAAGGTCGTCTTCGAGGCCTTCGTAGACGGCCACGAGGTGGAGTGCGCCGTCATCGGTTCGGAGCCTGCTGTGGCTACCCGTCCGGGCGAGATCCTGGCCGGTGCCGAGTTCTACACCTACGACGATAAATACAAGAACGGTGTCAGTCAGGTGGTCATCCCTGCCCATCTCCCCGAGGAGAAGCTGGACGAGGTAAAGACCTATGCTGCCATGGCCTACACGGCACTGGGCTGCGAAGGTCTGGCACGCTGCGACTTCTTCGTGGAGAAGAACACCGGCCGTGTGCTCATCAACGAGATCAACACCCTGCCCGGCTTCACCCCCATCAGCATGTACCCCAAGCTGATGGAGCACGAGGGCGTGCCTGTGCCCGCCCTCATCGACCGGCTCATTGCTCTGGCTCTGGAAAGGACGGAAAAGAAAAATGGATAACCGCCCGATTGGCGTCTTCGACAGCGGCCTTGGCGGCCTGACCGGCGTGCGGGAACTGCGCAAGCACCTGCCGCATGAGAACATCATCTATTTCGGGGATACCGGCCGCGTGCCCTATGGCAGCCGGAGCCCGGAGACGATCCTGCAGTATGCGCGGCAGGACATTGCGTTCCTGCTCTCCAAAGATGTCAAGTGCATCATGGCGGCCTGCGGCACGGTGTCCAGCACCTACCCCGCCGCTGAGGCGGCCCAGCTCCCGGTCCCCTATCTGGGGGTCGTGGATGCCGCCGCCCGGGAAGCGGCTTTTGCCACCCGGAACCGCCGCATCGGCATCATCGGCACTGCCGCCACCATCCGTTCCCGCAGTTACGAGACCCTGCTGCGCCGCCTTGTGCCCGGCGTGGAGATCACAGCCCGTGCCTGCCCCCTCTTTGTTCCTCTGGTGGAGGCCGGTTATGTGGATCACAGTGCACTGGATAAGCAGCAGGTGGCCCGTCTGGTCATTGCCCAGTATCTGGCCGATGTCCGGCAGGCCGGGGTGGACACCCTCATTCTGGGCTGCACCCACTATCCTCTGCTGAAAGAGATGATCGGCTGGTACATGGGCAAGGACGTCGCCCTTGTTGACCCGGCACAGACCGCCGCTCACCATCTGGAACGGATGCTCAGCGAACACGGCATGAAGGGCAACCACGAGGAGGGTCAGGCACATTTCTATGTCAGCGATGTGCCGGACAGTTTCGCCCAGACTGCCGACCTCTTCCTCGGCGAATACAAGGGCGGCCCCATCGACCAGATCGCCATCGACAAATATTGATAAGGACGCAAAACTGTGACCAAAGCTCTGAACGAAAACTATATCATCCGCATCAAAAGCTCCATCGACCAGTTCGACAGCGAAGGTGCCGTCCGGGAAGAAGACCGGGACCACATCGAGCTGATGACCCGCGGCAGTCTGGTGAAAAAGGCCGGGAGCTTCTACATCTCCTATAAGGAGACCCAGACCATCGGCTATGAGGGCTGCACCACCACCATCAAGGTAGCCGAGGACGGCAGCCGGGTGGCACTGCTCCGGTTTGGCCGGGCCAACAGCCAGCTCCTCATCGAGCGGGACCGCCGCAACCTCTGCCACTATGAGACGGAGGTCGGCTCCCTGACTCTGGGCGTCACCGGAGACGGCATCGACTGCCGCCTCACCGAAAAGGGCGGCAGTCTCTCCTTCAGCTATCTGCTGGACGCCGACGACGCCCGCATCGTCAGCCGCAACACGCTGGTAATGACGGTACAGCACGTCAACTGACCATAGATGAAAGGAATCATATCAATGACCGATTTTGAAAAGACCTACCAGAACTACAACCCCCGGCAGACTGCACTGGATGAGGCACGCGCCCTGCTGACCGCAGCGGCCAAGGCCGCCATGGCCGACGGCACCCTGCCCGAGGCAGAGCTGCCCGCCTTTATCGTGGAGATCCCCGCCGACGTGAAGAACGGCGACATCGCCTCCAACATTGCCATGGCCGGTGCCCGCACCTGGCGCAAGGCTCCCAAGATGATCGCCGACGCCCTCATCGCCCACCTGCCCGAGCTGAGCGGCGGCGTATTTGCCAAGGTCGAGGTGGCCGGCCCCGGCTTCATCAACCTGTTCCTAGCTCCCTCCTTCTGGGCAAACGTGGTCCTGGGTGCCTGCGCCAACACCGAGTATGGCCGCACCGACCACGGCAAAGGCGCGAAGTACAATGTGGAGTTCGTCTCTGCCAACCCCACCGGCCCTATGCACATGGGCAACGCCCGCGGCGGTGCTCTGGGCGACTGCCTGGCCGCTGTCCTCGACTGGTCCGGCTACGATGTGACTCGTGAGTTCTACATCAACGATGCCGGCAACCAGATCCAGAAGTTCGGCAAGAGCCTTGCCGTCCGCTATCTGCAGAAGTTCTGCGGTGAGGAAGCCTATCCTCTGCCCGCCGAGTGCTATCAGGGCGGCGACATCAAGGTTCTGGCCGGCGAGTTCGCTGAGCTGAACGGTGACAAGTATGCTGCCGCCTGCAAGGGCATGGATGAAGAGACCCTCTTTGGCAGTGAGGCTTTTGCTGCCCTGAAGGACGCTCTGGTGGCCTACGCCCTGCCCAAGAACATTGCCGCCCTCAAGCGCGACCTGGGCAAGTACCGCATCGATTACGATGTCTGGTTCCATGAGAGCACTCTCCACGAGTCCGGTGCCGTCATGGCCGTCGTGGACAAGCTGCTGGAGCTGGGTGCCTGCTACAAGGCTGAGGATGGTGCCATCATGTACCGCAGCGCTCAGTACGCTGCCAAGTACGGCACCGTCAACAAGAAAAAGACCGAGGATGGCTCCGAAGAAGAGGCCAAGGATGAAGTCCTCGTCCGTGCCAACGGCATCCCCACCTACTTCGCCGCCGATATTGCCTATCACTACAACAAACTGGCTGTCCGCGGCTTCGAGAAGGCCATCGATGTCTGGGGCGCTGACCACCACGGCCATGTGGCCCGTATGAAGGGTGCTATGGACGCCATCGGTCTGGACGGCAGCCGTCTGGATGTCGTGCTGATGCAGATGGTCAACCTGATGCGGGACGGTCAGCCCGTCCGTATGTCCAAGCGCACCGGCAACGCCATCACCCTGACCGACCTGCTGGAAGAGGTGCCCATCGACAGCGCACGCTTCCTCTTCAATATGCATGATGCAGGCAGCGGCATCGACTTCGACCTGGATCAGGCTGTCAAGACCGACAACGACAACCCTGTCTACTACGTCCAGTACGCTCACGCCCGCATCTGCTCCATCCTGAAGAAGATGGAGAGCGAGGGCATCTCCTTTGCCGGTGCTGAGCACATCGACGCCACCCTGCTGACCGAGCCTTCGGAGATGGACCTCATCCGGATGCTGGCCGCCTTCCCGCAGGAGATCGTCATGGCCGCCGAGAAGTACGACCCCAGCCGCATCAACCGCTTTGTCATCGACCTGGCAAGCGCCTTCCACCGCTTCTACGGCAACTGCCGCATCCAGGGTGCAGACCCCGCTGTTCAGCAGGCCCGTCTGGCCCTCTGCATCGGCGTAAAGAACGTCATCCGCAACGTGCTGACCATGTTCAAGATCACCGTTCCTGAGAAGATGTAAGCCCCCTGTAAACGCACAATGCCCCCGGAACTCCATCCTGTCGATGTGAGTTCCGGGGGCATTTTTTGTCTTGTGCTTTCAGCGGGCAGAGGAATTTACTCCTCCGTCACCTCAAAGTCCAACGGTTTGCCGCAGTTGGGACAGACCGGCTCGCCGTCCAGCAGAGCGTCCTCATCCACTACAGAGGTGGTGCCGCAGGCGGGGCAGGTCACTTCGTACTGCACAGCGCTGTCGTCCTCATCCTCTTCGGCTTCGTCGTCCTCGGGGTCTTCCAGAGCCACCTCAAAGGCGACCTTGCAGTTGGGGCAGATGGCCTCACCTGCGTCGAGGTCATCCTCACTCACATAGACGGTGCTGCCGCAGGAAGGGCAGGCCACCTCATAATAAGGCTCGCCGGCCACATCGGCGTTGTCGTCATCGCTGTCGTCTGCCTCGGCCTCATCGGAGTCGTCCTCTTCCTCGTCCTCAGCATCCTCATCCTCGTACAGATCCGCTTCAAGGTCTTCCAGCTCTTCGCTCAGGTCGTTGATCTGGTCGTAAGCGCGGGTGACATCCTCATCGATGCCGTCCACAGCCTCGGCCATCTCGCTCAGCAGCTCGCTCATAGCTTTGATGACTTTGCCTTCCTTGGTGTTCTCATCAATGCCCAGGCCATCGATCAGGCCCTTCAGGTATGCAGCTTTTTCCTTCATAGGGAATACCTCCTATCGCAAAAACAGCACTTTAACAAAAAACCGGGCAAACGGTCGCCCGCTGCCCGGTCTTATCGGTAAAAAATCAGACGCGCTCCATATACTCGCCGGTGCGGGTATCGATGCGGATGTGGTCGCCCTCGTTGATGAACAGGGGGACGCGGATCTCAGCACCGGTCTCGACGGTAGCGGGCTTCAGGGTGTTGGTAGCAGTGTTGCCCTTGACACCCGGCTC
>DCCL01000092.1:715-3059 GCA_002313795.1 Faecalibacterium prausnitzii | reverse complement strand
GTCCTCTGGCCCGCGGAGCGAAATGCAACTTAACGACAGCAGAAAACCTAACCACCGCTACAGGCGAGAGAAGCCGCTCATCTATAATGTTCCAGAAAAATAAGCGCCTGTTGCACATGGCTTTGTTTTGACGGCAACTATAGTTAGATTCTTATATTTTTCGTACAAAAGGGAGGCTGTCACATATGCAACAGCCCCTTTGCGTTTTGTTGCGTTATATCGCTCCTCTCCATTGACAAAACCAGCGGGGGGGGGTAAAATATGGAAAATGGTCAAATTCAGGAATGGAGGAAAACACCATGAAATTGACAAAGAAGATTCTCGCTTTTCTGATGGCCGGTGTGCTGGCTGTTGGCATCCTGACCGCCTGCTCCGGCAGTGCAGGGCCTCTGACGAAGGATAACGTCGCCGATTATATGCTGGATATGGCAAAGGTAGAAGGCGGTGATCTCCGGTTGGATACGGGGATGGCTGAAACGGCTCAGAAAGCTGTGACCTACCTGAATGAAAAAGCTTCGTCCGACGCTTACAAGAACATGGACGTGGCAAAAGCCATCCAGAAGATCCTCAAGAATGATGATGGCTCTCTGGCAAAGGCCATCGGAGCAGAAAATGGCTATTATTATGGTCTGAGCTTTGCTGTAGTCGAAAATTACCGCACCGACCTGTTCAATCAGGGCCAGACGGCCATTGTGGCAGCAACGCTGATGAGTGATTCTACGACCATCAAGATGCCCGAGACGGCAAAAGCACAGTCGTATGAAGAAGACGATGAGCAGGAAACCTTCACCGTGTGGTTCAATGTTGCAGAAGGCACCATCAATGGCAAGAAATGCATGGTGGCTGTACATCGGGCTGTAGATGACGGTTCCTTCAATGGTGGCCATGGCGGCGGTGCCGGCAGCTCTGCCAGCTCCTCCGCTTCCAGCGAGGATACAGCAGCCTCCAGTGCAGCAGCTTCCGATGCAACGGCATCTATGGAATAAGCTATAAAATACAAAGGCAGAAAGCAAAAACAGAGCCCCGGGGCGGTCTGAACCGCCCCCGGGGCTCTGTTTCTTTTTGTGTTACAGCTCTTCCATCCGCAGCAGGTAGTACAGCACCTCAATGAGGACGTTGGGCGAGAGGATAGACGCCGCATGACTGCCCTCTACCAGACGCTGTTCCCGGTTGGATGCGATGAGCACATGGTCGGCCATCCGGCCCAGTGGGCTGCGGCCATCGCAGGTGATGACCAGCACCGGGGCATTCCGCTCTTTGGCCGCCTGAGCGATCTCTTCCAGCCGGGCGCTCCGGCCGGAGTAGGAAAGCACCAGCAGCACATCCTGAGGCGTCAGGGTGCGGGCAAAGGCAAGGGTCTTCTCGTGGACAGCGCTGGTGATGCACCGCTTGCCCAGGTCACTGAAACGGATGGACGCATCCAGCGCCACCGGCAGGCCGTTGCCCTCCGCCGCTACTTCCAGTACCTCGGCCTGCCGCAGCAGGGCCAGCACCTGCCGCAGCTGCCGGGTGTTGATGGCGCGGATGGTGGCCCGCAGCTCCTCTTCCTTGTTGCTCAGGATATCCAGCAGCGTCTGGTGCAGCGGGTCGCGGCCCTCATGCCGGTTCTTCTCGGCTTCCTGCTCCATGGCATCCCGTGCCAGAGCCAGCTGAAATTTGCGGTAGTTCTCAAACCCCAGCTTATGACACAGCCGGGTGATGGTGGCTTCGGACGAAGAGCTCATCCGGGCCAGTTCTGCCGATGTGGACATGGACGCCCGCTTTACATCTGCAAGAATGCAGTCCGCAATGCGCCGTTCGGCGCTGTAAAGCTGAATGCCGGAGCACAGCAGAGTCACGACACTTCCCGGGGCTTCACACATAGTTCTTATCCCTCCTCAGTTATGCGCAGAGCACAATTCCAGAGTGTATTACTCTTTAAATTGTAGCAGTTCTGACCATGAAAATCAATTCAATTTGCCATAATTTTTGTTCGGTGACTGGAATTGACGCTTTCTGATTCCGCGAGGGATTTGTCATACTTTTCCGCAGAGGACATAAAAAACCTCTCTGGCACAGCCAGAGAGGCAGAAAATGCAGAATATTCCGCGCAGCTTGGTGGAAAGCGTCAGCAGCCTTCCTTTTCGGCCAGCTTGCGGCCCATGAGCACGCCCATGACGGAAGCCATCATCAGGCCGCGGGTCCAGCCAGAGGAATCACCCAGGCAGTGCAGGCCCTTGATGTTGGTGTCGAGGTTGGCGTCCATCTTGACCTTGTTGGAGTAGAACTTCAGCTCCGGGCTGTAGAGCAGGGTCTCGGTGGCGGCAAAGCCGGGCACGACCATATCCAGCATCTTGATGAACTC
>DCCL01000092.1:0-662 GCA_002313795.1 Faecalibacterium prausnitzii | reverse complement strand
TAGGGCATGGCGGCGGTGATGTCACCGGCCACGGCGTCCTTCAGAGTGGGCTTCACGTTGGACTGTGCCAGCTCCTTGGGCCAGGTGCGCTTGCCGTCCAGAATGTCGCCGTAGCGCTGCACCAGAATGTGGCCGGCACCCAGCATGTTGGTCAGCTCGCCCACCTTCTGGGCGTAGGCGATGGGCTGGTTGAAAGGCTCGGTGAAGTTGTGGGAGACGAGGATGGCAAGGTTGGTGTTCTCGCTCTTCTTCTCCTTGTAGCTGTGGCCGTTGACCACGGCCAGGTCGTTGTCATAGTTTTCCTGTGCCACGAAGCCGCCGGGGTTCTGGCAGAAGGTGCGAACCTTGTTCTTCCAGGGCTTGGGGTAGCCGATGAGCTTGGACTCATACAGCACCTTGTTCACCTTTTCCATGACCTCGTTGCGGCACTCCACGCGGACGCCGATGTCAACGGTGCCGGGCTTGTGGGCGATGTGGTGCTCAGCGCAGATCTTTTCCAGCCAGTCTGCGCCGCGGCGGCCGGTGCCGATGACCACGGTATCACCGTAGACGGCATGAGGCTCCTCATTGCCCTGACGGATGAGCACGCCCTTGCACTCTTCGTTCTCGAGGATGATGTTCTCGCACTCGGTGGAGAAGAGCATCTCCACGCCGTTGTCGGC
>DCCL01000229.1:214-5411 GCA_002313795.1 Faecalibacterium prausnitzii | reverse complement strand
ATGGTGGGCTTTGCCCGCTCCATTGCAGTGCTGATGCAGGCTCCCGCAGAAGCCGTTGACCTGACGGCCAGCTATATCCGCATCTGCGGCGGCGGTATCTTCTTCATCGTAGCGTATAATCTGCTGTCAGCTGTTTTCCGCGGTCTGGGCGACAGCAAATCGCCGCTGCTCTTCGTGCTGGTGGCCTGCATCGTGAACATCTTCGGCGACCTTGCACTGGTGGCCGGACTGCATCTGGATGCTGTGGGTGCTGCCATTGCCACCGTGGCGGCACAGGCCGTCAGCGTGGTGTGTGCAGTGGTCATCCTGCTGAAAAAGCACCTTCCCTTTGCGCTTCACAAGTCCGATTTCCGTCTGAATCCTCAGTGCTGCAAGTTCCTGGGCATCGGTCTGCCGCTGGCACTGCAGGAGTTCCTGACCCAGCTTTCGTTCCTGGCACTCTGCGCATTCGTCAACCGGCTGGGTCTGGAAGCCTCTTCCGGCTACGGCGTGGCCTGCAAGATCGTCAATTTTGCCATGCTCATCCCCAGCTCTCTGATGCAGTCCATGGCCTCCTTCGTCTCCCAGAATATCGGTGCGGGTAACAAAAAACGGGTCAAGCAGTCCATGTTCACCGGCATTGGCATCGGCCTGCTATTCGGCTGCGCCGTGTTTGCACTGGTGTGGTTCAAGGGTAATGTTCTGGCAGGTATCTTCACCACCGATGCAGCAGTGGTCGCAAAGGGCTTTGCTTACCTGAAGGGCTTTGCCCCGGAGACCATCGTCACAGCTGTCCTGTTCAGCATGGTGGGCTACTTCAACGGCAACGATAAAACGGTCTGGGTCATGGTGCAGGGTCTGGTGCAGACGCTGCTGGTGCGTCTGCCCATGGCCTACTTCATGAGCATTCAGCCCAACGCCAGCCTGACAAAGATCGGTCTGGCAGCTCCGACTTCCACGATGGTGGGCATCCTGTTGAATGTCTGCTTCTACATTTATCTTGAGCATCAGGAAAAGAAGACCGTCCAATAATAATAGAGCGATACAGCAGGAGGGTGCAGTTTCGATGAACTGCACCCTCTTTTCCATTCCTGCAAAATATGATAAGATAAAATAAAAAACGCTGCCCCGTCAAAGCCAGCGTGAGAAGGAAAAATTATGCGTATCAGGGAAGTTTCTGCACGCACCCCGGAGCTGACCGGGGCACTTTTGCAGGTGTGGGAGGAGTCTGTCCGGGCAACACACCGGTTCCTGTCCGAACCGGAGATCCTCCGCATCCGGGAATATGTTCCGCAGGCCCTCGAGGGCGTACCCCATCTGCTGGTGGCCGAAGACCAACAGGAAAGCCCGGCCGGCTTCATGGGCGTGGCCGATGGCCGGCTGGAGATGCTGTTCCTATTGCCTGCTGCGCGGGAAAAGGGGCTTGGCCGAAAACTGGTAGAGCAGGGCATCCGGGACTATGGCGTCCGGGAAGTGACCGTCAACGAGCAGAACCCGCAGGCAGTGGGATTCTATATGCACCTTGGGTTTGAGACTTATAAGCGCACCGACCACGACGAGGAAGGCGGGCCCTATCCGCTCCTGTACATGAAACTCTCCCGCTGATCTCCGTCAGGACAGCGGCATGATGCACTCCGGTGCCGCCGACAAATAAGCAGGGGCGGCAGGCTCTGCAGTGGAAAGAGTGGTCTTGGAGACCTTCCACCACAGGCGGGTCGTGCCGTCCGGTGCGGTAAAGATCACGTTCCAGTCAAAGGGGTTCTCACTGGTGGAGACTGCCTTTACCGGAAGGGCATTGAGTGCACCGGCAGGGCAGGGGACAAAATCATGGGCACGGATGCCGACAGCAGTGCAGCCCTCCGGCACCGTAGCAGTGAGGTGCAGCGGAGCATCCCAGCCGGACAGCCGGACGGTGTGAGCGTCCACCCGGATGCAGGGCAGGATGTTTTTGCATCCGGTCAGCCGGGCGGCAGTGATGCTTCGGGGGGCGGCGAACACCTCCCGGGTGGTGCCGGTGCGCAGGACTTCACCGCTGTCCATGACGATCATATCCCGGCACAGCCGGTAAGCCTCGTCCCGGCTGTGGGTGACGAGAAGGGCAGTGCCGCCAAACCCGGCCAGCAGGCTTCCCACTTCACCCTCCACTTCCTCCCGCAGGTAGCTGTCCAGTGCGCTGAACGGCTCATCCAGTATCAGGATATGGGGGCTGCCCACAAGGATGCGGGCCAGCGCGGCCCGCTGCTGCTGTCCGCCGGACAGCTCCGCCGGACGCCGTTTTGCAAGACTCTCCAGCCGCATGGCACGCAGCATCTCGTCACAGCGTGCCCGGCGTGCTGCAGGGTCTTTTTCTGTTTTCAGGCCGCAGAGGATGTTCTGCTCTACGGTCATGTTGGGGAAAAGGGCATAGTTCTGGAACAGCAGACCCACGCCCCGCTGCTGGGGCGGCAGGTCGATGTGCCGTTCGCTGTCAAAGAGCACCCGGTCATCCAGCACGATGCGGCCTTTATCCGGCTTCACGATGCCCGCAATGCAGCGCAGGGTCATGCTCTTGCCGCAGCCGGACGCGCCCAGGATCGCCGTGGCGGTATTCCCGGCAGTAAAACGGGAACGGAGGGTGAACCCCTCGAATTTTTTCTCGATATCGACGTCCAGACTCATCTGCGGGCACCTCCCTGTTTCTGTCTGCGTTCCAGCAGGTTCACGGCCAGCAGCACCACAGCAGAGATCACGATGTCCACCAGCACCCAGCGCATGGTACCAGCCTCGTCGTTGGTGCGCCAGAGCTGGTATACGGTGGTGGCGATGGTGGCAGTCTTGCCGGGAGTATAGCCTGCGATCATGCTGGTGGCACCGTACTCGCCCAGAGCCCGGGCAAAGGCCAGCACCGTGCCCGCCAGAATGCCCTGACGGCAGTAGGGCATCCGCACCCGCCAGAAGATCCAGCTGTTGGAGAGGCCCAGCGTCTGGGCCGACCAGGCCAGCGTCTCGTCAAAGCTCTCAAATGCGCCCCGGGCTGTGCGGTACATCAGGGGAAAGGCGACCACGATGGAAGCGAAGATGGCGCTGTACCAGTTCATGACCAGCTTTATGCCGAAATGTTCCATGAAAAAGATGCCCACCGGCCGCTTTGCACCAAAGAGCAGGAGCAGAAAATAGCCTACCACCGTGGGCGGAAGCACCATGGGCAGGGTGAGGATGACGTCCAGCACGCCCTTGACGGCCCGGGGCAGTCGGGCAATGTAGTAAGCGGCAAAAATGCCGAGAAAGAACACCGCTGCGCAGCTGATGAGCGCGATGCGCAGGCTGTTCCAAAGGGGATACCAGTCCATAAATGATACCTCTGAAAAAAGCCTTCCCCCGGCTGGGGGAAGGTGCTGAACAAAATAAAGCGGGTGTTACACCGCGCTGAAGCCCACGCCCTCGAAGATAGTCATGGCTTCCTCGGTCTTCAGGTAGGCCAGAAACTCCTTGGCAGCATCTGCGTGGGGAGCGGCCTTCATGACGGCGGCAGGGTAGATGACCTGACCGCACATCTCCTTGGTGGCCTCGTCCACGGGAGTCAGACCGGCACTGTAAGCATCGGTGCAGTAGACGACACCGGCATCCACACTGCCCTCGCTGACCTGCGTGGTCACTTCCTTGACGTTGGAGCCGTAGGTGATGACACCGGCAGCGGCCAGAGTGGCTTCGTCCAGATCGTAGTAAGCCAGGATCTTCTGGGTGTACTGGCCCACAGGTACATCGCTGTTGCCCATGCAGAAGAGGATGTCTTCTGCCTTCAGGTGTTCTGCCAGAGAATCAAAGCTGTCGATGCCCTTCCCATTGCCCTCCCGCACGCAGAGCACGACCTTGTTTTCCAGCAGGTCCACGCGGCTGTCGCTGTCCACAAAGTCCAGCCCCTCGGTGTTCACCTCGGAAGAGGCGGTGCTGTCCAGCTGGTTCATCTGCTTCTGACCGGCAGAGATGAAGAGGTCGCAGTCTGCGCCCTCCTGGATCTGGGTCTTGAGGGTGCCAGAAGAATCAAAGTTGAAGCTGAAGGTCACGTTAGGGTGCTCAGCGGTGTAGGTCTCGCCGATGGCGGTCAAGGTCTCAGTCAGAGAGGCGGCTGCAAAAACGATGAGTTCTACCGGCTCACCGGCAGCTTTGGAAGAAGCCGCCTCAGAGGATGCGGCAGAAGAGGCAGTGCTGGAAGAAGCAGAGCTTCCGCAGGCAGTCAGGGCAGCGGCCGCACCGGCGATGCTGGCAGCAGCCAGAAAATTGCGGCGGGAAATCAAATTGGTCTTCATGGTAACTCCTTGTTTGCGTTGCAAAGACCCCTCTGTATCCAACGTTCTGCCGGGCAGAACGGGAAAACTTATCTGCGGGCGCACTCACCGTCCAGTCCGGCGGCAATGCGCAGACCGTGTTCCAGACTGGGCAAAATATATTCCAGATTTTCTCTTACGGCCTTGGGGCTCCCCGGCAGGTTGACGATGAGCGTCTTGCCGCGCAGGACGCTGGCAGCACGGCTCAGCATCCCCCGCGGAGTGATGGAAAGGCTGTGATACCGCATTGCCTCCGCGATGCCGGGAGCGTTGCGGTCGGCTACGGCATAGGTGGCCTCCGGGGTGATGTCCCGGGGAGAGAAGCCGGTGCCTCCGGTGGTGAGGATGAGATTCACCTGACGGCCATCGGCCAGCCGGATGAGCTGAGCTTTCAGGGCTGCGGCATCGTCCGGCAGAAGCAGGGCCTCTTCCACCACATATCCGGCGGCAGTGAGCATCTCCACAATGAGGGGGCCGCTCTCGTCTTTCCGTTCGCCCCGGCTTCCCTTATCCGACAGGGTGATGACTGCCGCGCGCAGCGGAGGGTCCTTGACCGGGGGCAGCAGGGTCATCTCGTCGCCGACGTGGATGGTGCCACCCTTCAGCACCCGGGCAAATACCCCCTCCCGGGGCATGATGCACTCGCCGGTCTTCTGTTTGATGATGCAGTCGTTGTGGCACTCTTTTCCGATTTGGGTCATTTCCAGTATGACATCCCCGATGGCAAACCGGCTGGTGACGGGCAGACTGCGGAAATCGAACCCTTCCACAACGAGATTTTCGCCAAAGGCACCGTAGTCCACCCAGACTTTTTGGCGGAACGCTTCCACTTTTTCGGCGCTCAGCATACTGACCTGCCGGTGCCAGTTCCCGCCGTGGGCGTCGCCCACTATGCCCCATTCCGGGGTCAGCAC
>DCCL01000229.1:0-139 GCA_002313795.1 Faecalibacterium prausnitzii | reverse complement strand
TGGGGGCTGGTGCAGATGGCCAGGATTTTACCCATAGAATGTTATCCTCCGATTCGATACATGCCACGGGTGGCAGGCATGGAACTGTCTTCAAAGTGGTGCTCCCGGGGCTTTTTCCAGATGGTCTCCCGGATGGCCT
>DCCL01000224.1:3651-3821 GCA_002313795.1 Faecalibacterium prausnitzii | reverse complement strand
GCACCGTAATAGGCGGGCATGACCTCGCCCTCCTTCACGATGTTCATCTCCCGGAGCTTGAAGGGATCCATGTGGAGCTTTGCGGCCAGCTCATTGACAGCAGACTCCACCGCGAACAGGCCCTGTGTTGCGCCGTAACCGCGGTATGCACCGGCGGACATATGGTTGGT
>DCCL01000224.1:0-3531 GCA_002313795.1 Faecalibacterium prausnitzii | reverse complement strand
GTGGGGCCGTGCTCGCCGTAAGCGCCGGTGTTGGAGAGGGTGTAGAGGTCGATGCCCCGGATGCGGCCATCCTTGTTGGCACCCAGACGCAGGTGCAGTTCCATCTCATGGCGGGGAGTCGACGCGGTCTGGCTCTCCTCCCGGGTAAAGATAATTTTCGAGGGTTTCCTGGTCTTCCAGGTCACGAAGGCCGGATAGACTTCGCAGATGGCCGTCTGCTTGGCACCAAAACCACCGCCGATGCGGGGCTTCGTCACCCGCACCATGGATTTGGGGATGTGCAGGGCATTGGCGATGATACGCCGGGCGTGGAACACGATCTGGGTGGAACTGAGCACATTCAGGCGGCCGTATGTATCAATGGAGCAATAGGTGCGGAAGGTCTCCATCATGGCCTGCTGACAGGCTTTGGTGTGGTAAACATGGTCGATGACGATATCGCAGTCGTTCAGCACCGCGTCGATGTCGCCGTCGCTGCACTCATCGTGGGCGCAGAGATTGCGCTTGTTGTCGGCTCCCACGGGGCAGAGGCTCTCCCAGTTCTCTTCCGGATGGACGAGGACTGGGTTATCCTTGGCGGTGTGATAATCCAGTACCGGTTCCAGCACTTCATACTCCACTTTGATGAGTTTCAGCGCTTTATCGACGCATTTATCATCTTTACCTGCCACGATGGCAACCACGTCGCCCGCGAAGCGCACATGGCGGTCGATGAGCAGGCGGTCATAGGGGCTGGCCTCGGGGTAAGTCTGGCCTGCCTGGGTGTAGCGGCGGGCATCCTGCGGCACATCCTCCCAGGTAAAGATGGCCTCGATGCCCGGCACTTTTTTTGCCACAGCGGTATTGATATTCTTCACGATAGCGTTGGCATGGGGCGAACGGAGCAGTTTGACGATAAGGCAGTCGCTGGGAACAAGGTCATCCATATAGACCGGCTTACCGGTCACGAGCTGCATGGCATCTTTTTTGCGAAGAGGTTTGTTGACCGTGTTCATTTGGACGCCTCCTGTTTTGATTTTTTCCAGGCGAGGAAGTTCTGGATGCCCCGCAGCTGACCCTCATAGCCCGAGCAGCGGCAGAGGTTGCCCGCGAGGTACTCTTTGATCTCCTCCTCTGTGGGGTATTCTTTCTCCCGGAAGAGGGCAAGAGCATTCATGATGAAGCCCGGGTTGCAGAAACCGCACTGCTCTGCGCCCTGGTCCGCGATGAAGGCACCGAACTCGGCAGCTTCTTCCTGCAGACCTTCCAGCGTGGTGACCGTGTGGCCGTCGGCGCGGGCAGCGAGGACAGAGCAGGAAAGCACTGGCTTCTCATCCAGAAAGACCGTGCAGAGACCGCAGTTCGAGGTCTCACAGCCCCGCTTGACGCTGAGGCAGCCGTGGCTGCGCACAAAGTCGATGAGCAGGATATCGGGCTGCACCTCGGCAGTGAGCCGGGTGCCGTTCAATGTAATCGTGATCTGCATCATTTACCTCCTCAGCCTTCCAGACGGCGGACTGCGCGCTTGACCAGCACACCCGCCAGATGACGGCGGTATTCTGCGCTGCCCCGCATGTTGGACTCTGTCCGGATGCTGCTTTTCACCTCAGCAGCGAACCGGGCCGCGAATTGTTCTCCGCTCTCCCCTGCCTCCGGTTTTGCAGTGAACAGCACCGCCTTACCGGGCCGGGCGCCGATGGCGGCACAATAGCTGCCGTCTGTTTCCCGGGCGGCGGCACAGGTCAGCACCGGGAAATCCGTCTGGCTGTTGCGCACCGACTGGTAGCAGAAGCGTGCTTTCTTTTTGGGCACAAGGACGCGGACGAGGATATCCCGGTCATAGGGACGCTGCGCGTATTCCGCCAGCGGCACCACACCGCCCTTGTAAAGCTCGACAGAAGCGTCCAGCGCAAGGAACATCGTCAGCACATCGGAAAAGCCGAACCGGCTGTAGATGCTGCCGCCCACGGTGGCAAGGTTGCGCAGCTGGACGCCCACGATGTGGCGCACCGACTCCCGCAGGGCCCCCTGCGTATATGCATCAAGGCCGGGGTGAAACTCCAGCTGACGCAGCGTCACCATGGCACCGATGGCAAAACCCTCGTCCGTCTCCTCGATGGTATCCAGTCCAAGGCCCGACAGATCGATGGCGGTGCCCACGTTGATATTCTCCATCTTGAGCCAGATCATGCCGCCGAGGACGCGGTTCTGTTTTTTCTGGTTGAGCTGCCAGGCTTCTTCCAGACTTTCTGCTCTCTTATATTCCCGAATGGTCATCATATTGCAGTTTCCTCTCTTTTTGGGGAGCGTTTTCTTTTATTTTAGCACAGTTTTCGCTATAATACCACTATCAGGGGCTGTTTTGAGCTCACAGGAGGTATCAGGATATGGCAGAACATCTTGCACCGGTCGGCTGCGTCATCATGGCATCGGGGCTGGCCGTCCGCTTCGGCTCCAACAAACTGCTGGCCGACTTCGGCGGTCGCCCCCTCATCACAAGAGCGTTGGATGCCACCGCCACGCCCCTGCTGGCGGGCCGGGTGGTTGTGACCCGTTCGCCGGAGGTCGCAGAACTCTGCCGGGATGCAGGCGTCAAGACTATATTGCACACGTTTCCGGGCCGCAGCGACACGGTACGCCTTGGATTAGAAGCCCTGCTGACAGAACAGCCAGAACTTGCAGGCTGCATCTTTCTGCCCGGAGATCAGCCCCTGCTGCGGCGGCAGAGCCTCGAAGCCCTGCTCCGGGCTTTCTCCCGGACGCAAAAAGAAACAGAACGAGCGATCTTCCGGCTGGGGTATCGGGCCAATGACGGCTCCGAACCTCTGCTGGGGAGTCCCGTTCTGTTTGGGAGTTCGTATTTTTCCGCGCTCCGCGCTCTGCCCGAGGGCAAAGGCGGCAGCGTCCTGCTGCGACGGCATCCCGAGCGGGTGCAGGTCGTGTACACCGCTCACTGCGAAGAGCTGTCGGACGCTGACACACCGGAAGCGCTGGATGAATTAAAAAAGTATCTCTGATTACTCTGCCTTATCGTCCTTCGGCAGCAGGCAGTTGAGCAGGATAGCCACAAAAGCAGCAGGCACAATGCCGGACTCGCCGCAGACCAGCTGGACGAACTGCGGGGTGTTGGCAAGGATGCTGGCGTTTGCGCCCATGCCGTAGCCCACGCCCAGTGCCACCGAGACGATGGTCAAGGTACGGGGAGTCATCTTCTCCTTGGTGATGAGCTGGATGCCGGACACCACGATAGAAGAGAACATCATGACGGCAGCGCCGCCCAGAACAGCCTGAGGCATGATGGAGATGAGTGCGCCCAGCTTGGGGATGAGGCCGCAGAGCATCAGGAAGATGGCACCGGTAGCCAGTGCGCCCCGGTTGACCACCTTAGTCATGGCCACAAGGCCCACGTTCTGGCTGAAGGAAGTGTTGGGCAGCACGCCGAACATGGCGGCCACGGTAGAGCCCAGACCGTCGCAGATGACGCCGCCGGACAGCTCTCTATCGGTGGGCTCGCGGTCCATGCCGCCTTCCATGACGCCGGAGATATCGCCC